>NZ_JAAGPE010000245.1:0-14171 GCF_017104605.1 Burkholderia sp. Ac-20384
TGGCCTGCCGCGCAGGCCGGCCGCGGCGCTTTCCGGAGCGCTTGCCGGCCACGCGCGGCCCATGCCAGCCGAAACGTCGTCCGGCTGGCGTAAAATACGCACTTTCCTCTTTCACGCCCCCTTATGACGCTCGCCTCCACGCTCGACATCATCGCCGAGCTGAAAGCCGGCCGGATGGTGATCCTGGTCGACGAAGAAGACCGCGAAAACGAGGGCGACCTCGTGATCGCCGCCGAATTCGTCACGCCGGAAGCGATCAACTTCATGGCCAAGTACGGCCGCGGCCTGGTTTGTCTGACGTTGACGCAGGAACGCTGCAAGCAGCTGCACCTGCCGCTGATGACCTACCGCAACGGCACGCAGTACGGCACCGCCTTCACGGTCAGCATCGAAGCGGCCGAAGGCGTGACGACCGGCATCTCGGCCGCCGACCGTGCGCGCACGATCGCCACGGCGGTCGCGCATGACGTGCGTCCCGAGCACATCGTGCAGCCGGGTCACGTGTTCCCGATCATGGCGCAGCCGGGTGGCGTGCTCGTCCGCGCGGGCCATACCGAGGCCGGTTGCGACTTCACCGCGCTTGCGGGCCTCACGCCGGCCGCGGTGATCTGCGAGATCATCAAGGACGACGGCACGATGGCGCGCCTGCCCGACCTGATCGAGTTCGCGCAGGAACACAACCTGAAGATCGGCACGATCGCCGACCTGATCCAGTACCGCAGCCGCACCGAATCGATCATCGAGCGGATCGCCGAGCGCACGATGCAGACCGCGCACGGCACGTTCCGCGCGGTGCTGTACCGCGACCAGCCGAGCGGCTCGCCGCACATCGCGCTGGTGCGCGGTGCGCCGTCGCCGGACGTCGATACGCCGGTGCGCGTGCACGAGCCGCTGTCGGTGCTCGACCTGCTCGAGACGGGCGTGTCGACGCACTCGTGGACGCTCGACGCCGCCATGCGCGAGATCGCGGAACGCGACCTCGGCGTGATCGTGCTGCTCAACTGCGGCGACACGAAGGAACACCTGATCGACGTCTTCAAGGCGTTCGACGAGGAAGAAAAGGCCGCTGCGCTCAAGCGCCGGCCGGTTGATTTCAAGACGTTCGGCATCGGCGCGCAGATCCTGCGCGATGTCGGCGTCAGCAAGATGCAGGTGCTGTCGAATCCGCGCAAGCTGGGCAGCATGTCCGGCTACGGCCTGGAGGTCACGGGCTTCATTCCGATGCCCGGCGGCGAAGCCAAGTCCTGCCCGGCGTCCAACGCGTAACCCGCCACGGCGCTTTCGCCCTATAACCGTTCATCCACACCACGGACAAGATCATGGAAATCGGACAATACCAACCGAATCTCGAAGGCGACGGCCTGCGTATCGGCATCGTGCAATCGCGCTTCAACGAGCCCGTGTGCAACGGCCTCGCCGACGCGTGCGTCGAGGAACTGGAACGCCTCGGCGTCACCGGTGAAGACGTGCTGCTCGTGTCGGTGCCCGGCGCGCTGGAAATCCCGCTCGCGCTGCAGAAGCTCGCGGAAAGCGGCCAGTTCGACGCGCTGATCGCGCTCGGCGCAGTGATCCGCGGCGAGACCTACCACTTCGAACTCGTGTCGAACGAGAGCGGCGCGGGCATCACCCGCATCGGCCTCGACTTCAACCTGCCGATCGCGAACGCGGTCCTGACGACCGAAAACGACGAGCAGGCCGTCGCGCGCATGACCGAAAAGGGTCGTGACGCCGCACGCGTCGCCGTCGAGATGGCCAACCTGACGATGGCGCTCGACCAGCTCGGCGACGACGACGAGGAAGAAGAAGACGAAGACGACGAAGAGGAGCGCGCATGAAGAAGAGCGCCCGCCGACAATCGCGCGAGCTGGCGACGCAGGGGCTGTACCAGTGGCTGCTGTCGAACGCGTCCTCCGGTGAGATCGACGCGCAACTGCGCGGCGCGCTCGGCTACGACAAGGCTGACAAGGAGCTGCTCGAGGCGATCCTGCACGGCGTGATCCGCGAGCACGCCACGCTCGTCGAAGCGCTGACGCCGTCGCTCGACCGCCCGATCGAGCAGCTGTCGCCGGTCGAACGCGCCGTGCTGCTGATCGCGACGTTCGAGCTCACGCACCACGTCGAAACGCCGTACCGCGTGATCATCAACGAAGCTGTCGAACTCGCGAAGACGTTCGGTGGCTCCGACGGCTACAAGTACGTGAACGGCGTGCTCGACAAGCTCGCCGCGAAGCTGCGCCCCGCCGAAACGCAGGCGCGCCGCAACGGCTGAACCCGTTGGTCCGGAACGGGCGCGCATGCGCCCGTTTTTTCTTTTTGCCTCGCCTCCCTCGCCCTGCCCGCCCGATGAATACCGCCACCGATTCGCTCGTCAGACTCGCCGCACGCGTCGACGCGATCCAGCCCTTCTACGTGATGGAATTGATGAAGGAGGCACAGCGTCTCGAGTCCTCCGGGCGCGATGTTATCCACATGGGCATCGGCGAACCGGATTTCACTGCGCCGGAGCCGGTCGTCGAAGCGGCCGCGGCCGCGCTGCGCCGCGGCGTCACCCAATATACGAGCGCGCTCGGCATTGCGCCGCTGCGCGAGGCGATCGCCGCGCACTACGCGCGCGCGTACGGCCTCACGATCAGTCCGGAACGGATCGTCGTGACGGCCGGCGCGTCGGCCGCGCTGCTGCTCGCGTGCCTCGCGCTCGTCGGGCGTGACGACGAGGTGCTGATGCCCGACCCGTCGTATCCGTGCAACCGGCACTTCGTCGCGGCGGCCGAAGGCCGCGCGGTGCTCGTGCCGAGCGGCCCGGACGCGCGCTTCCAGCTCACCGAGGACGACGTCCGTACGCGCTGGGGCGACCGCACGCGCGGCGTGCTGCTCGCCTCGCCGTCGAACCCGACCGGCACGTCGCTCGAACCCGACGAACTGAAGCGGATCGTCGAAGCCGTGCGCGCACGCGGCGGCTTCACGATCGTCGACGAGATCTACCAGGGGCTCAGCTACGACGCGGCGCCCGTGTCGGCGCTGTCGTTCGGCGACGATGTCGTCACCGTGAACAGCTTCTCCAAGTATTTCAGCATGACGGGCTGGCGGCTCGGCTGGCTGGTCGTGCCGCCCGCACTGGTCGGCACGTTCGAGAAGCTGGCGCAGAACCTGTTCATCTGCCCGTCCGCGCTCGCGCAGCACGCGGCGCTCGCGTGCTTCGAGCCGGCCGCGCTCGATATCTACGAAGCGCGCCGCCTCGAATTCAAGCGCCGCCGCGACTTCATCGCACCGGCGCTCAAACGGCTCGGCTTCACGGTGCCGGTGATGCCGGACGGCGCGTTCTATGTCTATGCGCACTGCGGCGGCGTCGCCCACCCGGCAGCCGGCGACAGCGCCGCGCTCACGACGGCGATGCTTCACGACGCGGGCGTCGTGCTGGTGCCCGGCATGGATTTCGGCGTCCATGCGCCACGCGACTATATCCGCCTGTCCTATGCAACGGCCTACTCGCGGCTCGAGGAAGCGGTCGACCGACTCGCGACGCTGTTCGGGCAGCACTGACACGCGGCCGGTGCGGCGGCCATTCCGCATACCGCAAAAACAAAAAGGCACCCGGATCGGGTGCCTTTTTCCTTTCCTGCCTGCCGGAGGTGTGCGTAAGTTACGCGCCCAGCTCCGAATGGTCGCTGTGCGCCTGCTTCGCGGTATCGACGCTTGCGTCGTCCTGCGACGTGGCCTCCTTCGATGCCGTCGACTTCGCCGAGGTTTCGAGCGTCGCATGCACGCGCTTCGCGCCGCCTGCGGCTGCCGTCACGGCAGCGGCCGTGACGATCGGCTTCGCCGGTGCCTGCGGTGCATTGACCGGCACGCTACGGCCACGCGCGACGTCACGCAGGCGACCGCGCTCGGCCATCACCTTCGAACCGTAGCCGTTGTCCTCGGGGTTCGTCGAGCCGTTGTACATGCGCAGGCCGGTCGCGAGCGAGCCGCCACGTGCGATGCAGTCCTTCAGCACGAGTGCGCCGACCTGGAGGTTCGCGAGCGGCTGCAGCGCGGTATCGGTGCCGCCGAAATACTCGAACTTGTCGGAATGGACCTTCGACATGACCTGCATCAGGCCCTTCGCGCCGACGCCGCTTTCCGCGTACGGGTTGAAGCCCGACTCGATCGCCATCACGGACAGCAGCAGCAGCGGATCAAGGCCGACGTCACGGCCGGTCTGGAACGCAGCCTTGACGAGCTGGCCGAGCGGCTCCTGGGCGACACGGTAACGGCGCGACAGGTAGGTCGCGACGAGCGCCTGTTCGCGATTCGATGCGAGCGCACGGTCGTCACGCGCATCGGCTGCCACGCGCTGGGTCGGGATCAGCTTCGCAAGCGCGACGGGCGACGGGCCGCTACGGGCCGGATCGGACGCATCGCCCTGCGTGGCGGCGGCTTCCGGTGCGACGTCGAGGCCGACCGCAAGCGCGTCCGTTTCGGGGCTGTTGTCTTCCTGCTGCGGCTGCGCGCCGGCGGGCGCGAAGTTCGGCAGCGGATGGCCGGTCAGCAGACGGGCCGGGCCAGCTTGCACGGCCGCGGATACGACCGGCATCAGCTTCGCGGCAAGCGTGCCGCGGACGGTTGGCAGCAGCCACAGTGCAAGTGCAACTGCGACAGCGAGACAGCCGACAACGCTGAAAAGATGGTGACTGACACGCGTCCCGCGACGCAGCATGCTGCGCACGAACTGCGCATGCTGCTCACTAGGACGCCACGATAACCAAGCGTTCATTCAGATCATCTCCCATGAACATGACTCGTGCGGCTCGCTCAGCTCGATGGCGAGACAGGTAACGCGCCGCGGAATCACGACGCCGCACGCTTTGGTTGGGGCGTGCAAGCATCGGGGAAACGGTATAAGTACCGTTCGAGGCCACGGTGTAAGAGGGCCGGCGCCTTCGCACACTGGGCGAGGCGGGCATACGCGGTGGCACCCACGTAAAAAACCAGCGTCTGGTGGCGCTGGCCGGGACTACAACTCAAGCCGTCGGATACGCCGTGCAGGATTCGGCGGACGGTGACGCGCTGCGTCAAAGATCGGTGATTGGCGGCTCGAAGCCTTTTACCCTGCAGCCAATGTGAGCGGATTCTAGCAGGGTTTTATAGATCGTCAACACTATAAAACGTTGAAATCATAACAAAAAGTAATTTAACGGTGCTCTTCAGATCGCAAGCCCCGTGCCGTAGGGGGTTTGCGCGCAGTCGACTTTTTTCTCCGCCGGGCGGGCATGCGGCGGCGCGGGTAAAATCGTCGGTCGATTCGGGGTCACAGCCAGCCGCTGTGCCCACCCATCGCTGCCCGCCTGGCGGGTGGCCCGGACCATCTTCATGAAATACAAAGACTTACGCGATTTCATCCAGCGCCTCGAGGCGCTCGGCGAACTGCGGCGCGTCACGCAGCCCGTGTCGCCCGTGCTCGAAATGACCGAGCTGTGCGACCGCGTGCTGCGCGCCGGCGGCCCTGCGCTGCTGTTCAACGCGCCGACCGGCTACGACTTCCCGGTGCTGGGCAACCTGTTCGGCACGCCGCGCCGCGTCGCGCTCGGCATGGGCGTCGATGCCGGCGACGACGCCGCGCTCGATTCGCTGCGCGATCTCGGGCGCCTGCTGTCCGCGCTGAAGGAACCCGATCCGCCGAAGAGCCTGAAAGACGCCGGCAAGCTGCTGTCGCTCGCGAAGGCCGTGTGGGACATGGCGCCGAAGTCGGTATCGTCGCCACCGTGCCAGGAGATCGTCTGGGAAGGCGCCGACGTCGACCTGAACCGGCTGCCGATCCAGACCTGCTGGCCCGGCGACGCAGGGCCGCTCGTCACGTGGGGCCTGACGGTCACGCGCGGACCGAACAAGTCGCGGCAGAACCTCGGGATCTACCGTCAGCAGCTGATCGGCCGCAACAAGCTGATCATGCGCTGGCTCGCGCATCGCGGCGGCGCGCTCGACTTCCGCGAATTCGCGCTGCAGAACCCTGGCAAGCCGTATCCGGTCGCGGTCGTGCTCGGCGCCGACCCGGCCACGACGCTCGGCGCGGTGACGCCCGTGCCCGATTCGCTGTCCGAGTACCAGTTCGCCGGCCTGCTGCGCGGCAGCCGCACGGAGCTCGCGAAGTGCCTGACGCCCGGCGTCGACACGCTGCAGGTGCCCGCGCGCGCGGAGATCGTGCTCGAAGGCTTCATTTATCCGCAGGAAGGCGCCCCCGCCCCTGCTCCGGCCGGCGCACCGCCGCGCCCGGCCGGCAATGCGTCGGCCAAGTACGAGCACGCGCTCGAAGGCCCGTACGGCGACCACACCGGCTATTACAACGAGCAGGAGTGGTTCCCGGTGTTCACCGTCGAGCGCATCACGATGCGCCGCGACGCGATCTACCACTCGACCTACACGGGCAAGCCGCCCGACGAGCCGGCAGTGCTCGGCGTCGCGCTCAACGAGGTGTTCGTGCCGCTGCTGCAGAAGCAGTTCACCGAGATCACCGACTTCTACCTGCCGCCCGAAGGCTGCAGCTACCGGATGGCCATCGTCCAGATGAAGAAGAGCTACGCGGGCCACGCGAAGCGCGTGATGTTCGGCGTGTGGAGCTTCCTGCGGCAGTTCATGTATACGAAGTTCATCGTGGTCGTCGACGAGGACGTGAACATCCGCGACTGGAAGGAAGTGATCTGGGCGATCACGACGCGCGTCGACCCCGTGCGCGACACCGTGATGGTCGACAGCACGCCGATCGACTATCTCGACTTCGCGTCGCCGGTCGCCGGCCTCGGTTCGAAGATGGGGCTGGACGCGACCAACAAGTGGCCCGGCGAGACCAACCGCGAATGGGGCCGCCCGATCGAAATGGATGCGGCCGTGAAGGCGCGCGTCGACCGGCTCTGGCAGGAGATCGGTCTCTGACACCATGCGGCCGGCGCCTGCCGGCCCGTGGACTGCCATCGCGACAAGAACAACGAAGATGACTTTTCCGCCCGCCTCCATGCTGTCCGACGGTTTTTTTCTGTCGCTGTCGTTGTGTCTCGACATCGGCCTCGTGAACGTCGCGATGCTGTCGCTGACGCTGTCGCACGGCTTCCGGCCGGGCTTCTGGCTCGGCATCGGCTCGTGTGTCGGCGATCTCGTCTATGCGGCGCTCGCGCTCGCCGGGATGGCCGTACTGCTGCAATTCGAGCCGGTGCGCTGGATCGTGTGGATCGGCGGCGGTGCCGTGCTGCTGTTCCTCACGTGGAAGATGGCGCGCGAAGCGCTCACGCCGGCCAAGGCGGCCGGCGACGATGCCGAGGACACGCCGCAGCCGCGCGCCAGCGCACGACGCAGTTTCCTGCGCGGGATGCTGCTCGCGATGTCGTCGCCGAGCGCGATCCTGTGGTTCGCGGCGGTCGGCGGCGCGCTGATCGCGAAGGCCGGCGCGACCACGCCGGCGACCGCGTCGGTGTTCCTGTCGGGCTTTTTCCTCGGCGGCCTCGCGTGGACCCTCTTCATGTGCACGCTCGCGAGCCAGGGCCGCAAGCGCGCGGGCGCCGGGCTGATGCGCGCGTGTCACATCGCGTCGGCGCTGCTGTTCGCGTATTTCTCGTACAGCGTGATCGTCGGCGGCTACCGCGACCTGATCGTGCACGCGGCGTAATCGAAGCCGGCCTGCACGGGTAGCTCACCGAGGTCAGGCCACGGCTCCAAAGAAAAAACGGCGCAGCGCCCCTCGCGGGACGTTGCGCCGTTTTGCCAAGCGCGGTCAAGCCGCGCGGCACGAATCAGCGACGCCAGTAGCCGTGATGGCCCCAGCCGCCACCATAGTAGCCATGACGCCAGTACGGACGGCCATAGTAGCCGCCGACCACCACGGCGGGCGGCGGCGCGTAGTAGGCCGGCGCCGGTGCGTAATAGACGGGCGGAGGCGGCGGCGCGTAGTACACGGGCGGCGGCGGTGCATAGACGGGATACGCGGGCGCGACCGGGATACCGATGCCGACCCCGATCGACACGTGAGCCTGCGCAGCGCTTGCGGCACCCAGGCCCAGCGCGGCGGCGGCGATGAACGGAATGAGCTTTTTCACTTCGATTCTCCTGCTGGAGCGGTATTTTATGCGCCCCTGTCGGCAACGGCGGGCATGCACGTCGCATGGAAGCAATGTAGCGAAAACCCGCCCCTCGCGTAGCGTGCATTTGTTGCAAATTGCAATTGCACGCGGGCGAAGCCGCCGTGCGGCGTGGCACGCCGCACCGGCGGGGACCCTTGCGGGTCGAGCGATTCCGTCCGACGAGTCGGGTCGCAACATCATGGCCGGTCAGTCTTACCGGATACGGCGCGCGCAGCGGGCACGCGACCGTAATGAACGATTACAAATTTGAGACAAGATGCCGACATTTCAAGCCGGATACGGGTGCGACATGTTTCAGGGTCGGATTCCACGATCGTGAATCGACCGTGACGCCGGGCGCCGATACACGCGTCGAGCGCACCGCATACCGGTAATTCACGCATGTGTTCGCACGAACAGGGACCTTTCGCGGCCTCGCCGTCATTCCTGCGATACTGGCGGTTGCTTCGTTTTCGCTTACGTCCGCTGCCATGTCCCTCCCCGACACACCCCGCCTCGGCTTCATCGGCGCCGGCCGTCTCGCGCGCTGCGTTGCGCAGCGCTTCGCGCAGGCCGGCTTTCCGGTCGTCGCGATCGCGAGCCGCACGCCCGCGTCGGCCGCGGCACTCGCCACGCGCATCGACGGCTGCCAGGCGGTCGACACGCCGCAGCAGGTTGCCGACGCCGCCGACCTGATCTTCCTGACGGTGCCCGACGACCATCTCGCGTCGACCGCCGCGGCGCTCCACTTCGACGCGTCGCGCGCCGCGCGGCAAGCCGTCGTTCACTGCAGCGGCGCGTCGGCGGTCGCCCTGCTCGATCCGGCGAAGCAGCAAGGCGTGGCCACCGGCGGCTTCCATCCGCTCTACCTGTTCGGCGGCACCGACGCCGACCTCGCCCGCATCGACGGCTGCTCGGTCACGATCGAAGCCGACGGCGCGTTGCACGAGACGCTGATGCGACTTGCTGCCGCACTCGGCTGCCATCCGCTGTCGATTCCGGCCGGCGGCCGGATGCTCTATCACGCGGCCGCACACTACGCGGCGAGCTTCGCGCTGTGCGGGCTGGCGGAAGCGGTCGAGCTGTGGCGCGGCCTCGGTTTCGACGAGGACGCCGCATTGCGCGCGCTGCTGCCGATGCTGGCCGGCACGATCGAGACCGCGCGCGACAAGGGGCTCGCGAACGCGCTCTCCGGCCCGGTGTCGCGCGGCGACACGGGCATCGTCGAACGCCAGTTGGCACTGCTTGAAACGCGCGGCGGCGATCACGCGACGCTGTACGCGCTGCTGACGCGCCGCGCGGTCGCGCTCGCGGCGCAGCGCGCCACGCCGCCGGCGTCGCTGCCGGCGCTCGCCGAAGCCGTCGAAACGTCGCTCGCGCGCACGGCCGCGCACCCCTCCCCGTCGCGAGACGAGGCGTGATAAGGTGTCGGCCGATGCGCCGCCATCCGGCGTTGGCGGCCGCACGCTACTGACTGTATAAAAAGGATGCCAACGATGTTCGGCGAGATCGCCCGTTTTCTGCTCAATACCGTCTTCACGCTGTTCGGCGCCGCGCTGATCCTGCGCGTCTGGATGCAGGCCGTCCGCGTGCCGCCGTACAACCCCGTCACGCAGGCCGTGCTGCAGGCGACCAACTGGCTCGTGCTGCCGCTGCGCCGCGTGATCGCCGGCGTACGCGGCATCGACTGGGCCAGCGTGGTCGCCGCGCTGCTCACCGCGCTCGTCTACGTCGTGCTGATGGTCGTGATGGCCGGCTTCGACCCGGCCTCGGTGATCGCGACGCTCGTCGTGGTCGCGCTGCTCACCGTCGTGAAGTGGGCGCTCAATCTCGTGATCTGGATGACGATCCTGATGGCGCTGCTGTCGTGGCTCAACCCGCGTTCGCCGGCGATGCCGATCCTCTTCCAGCTCACCGCGCCGTTCCTGAACCCGCTGCGCCGCATCATCCCGAACCTCGGCGGCATCGACCTGTCGCCGATCCTGCTGTTCGTGATCGTGCAGGTGCTGCTGATGATCGTCACGCGTGCCGCCGTGTCGCTGACGATGTTCGGGATCTGACGCCGTACCCTACGCCGCCGGCCCCTGCGCCGGCGGTGCGCCAAGCGTGTCGATCACGCCGAAGCGCGCCGGCATCATCGCGTAGCACACGCGCACCTTCTCGTGCGACAACCGGTCGAGCAAGCGCTGCGCCTCGTCCTCGGTGACGATGAATTCGACCTCGATCGCAAGCGACCCCTGCAGTTCGAAGAAGCGGTCCTCGTGCAGCACGCGATGCTGGCCGAACCCGGCCATCGCGCGAAACGCGGAACCGCCCACGACGCCCATCCGGTTCGCCTCCTCCAGCAGCCATTCCCATAGCGGTTTCCAGTGCAGCCGGTGCTTCTCGTGCACATAGAAGCGCAGGAAGATCTTGTCCATCGCACCCTCCGATGGCGGCACGCTCAGGCCGCCGCGAGCCACGCGCGCGCGGTCCACATGCCGAGCGCCGTCAGCGCGAACGATCCAGTCAAGTGTAGGGCAGCCACCGCAAACGCCCATCCGAATTCGCCCTGCACCGCATGCGTCATCACTTCGACCGAATAGGTCGAGAACGTCGTGAGGCCGCCGAGAAAGCCCGTGATCACGAACAGCCGCCACTCGGGCGGGAGCCCGACGCGGGTCGTGAACACGACGGCGGCGATGCCGATCACGTAGCCGCCGATCAGGTTCGCGGCGAGCGTGCCGAGCGGCACCGCGGGAAAGAATTCGTTGAGCGCGAGACTCAGGAACCAGCGCAGCAACGCGCCGAGCCCGGCGCCGACGAAGATCGCGACGATCGAATAGAACAAGGGCGCTCCCGGTCGATGATGCGGCTGGAGTCAGCCGCCGGCCCCCGGTTGCCCGGGGCGAGGTCCGCTCCCGGACGCTTGTGGCGCGTGCGCGGGCGGCACACGCTGAACTGTATGCGGATTCACCGCGCCCCTGCAACGGCGACCGTCTGCAGGATGCCGGCCCGTTCGGATCGTCTTGCCCGCCCGCAGGCTCACGCGCGTGGCCAGGCCGCGTCGAGCGCGCTCAGCGTCGCCAGCGCGCCGCCCTTCAAGCCGATCACGTCCGCACGACGCGCATGCGCTTCGCGAGCGTTGATGCGGATCACGTCGGCGCCGAGGCGTTCGCTCAGCAGGCGCACGGTCGGGATCGCGGTGCCCGCGCCGATCTCCACCACGGCGACGCGCCCGGCCTGCGCGAGCCAGTCTTCCAGCGCACGCTCCTGCGCGTCGTAGCGCGCACCGAGCCAGCCGGTATCGCCGAACATCAGGATGTTCGGCCGCGCGAGGCCGCCGCAGTGCGGGCACCGCGGCATGTCGCCGACGAGGCGGCAGGTGGCTTCGTCGACGTCCGGTACGAACGGCGCCGCCTCCCATGTGTCGTCCGAACAGGGGCTCAGGCACTGCATTGCATGGATCGAGCCGTGGATCTCGACGATCCGCGCCGGATCGAAGCCGGCTTTCTGGAACTGGCCGTCGACATTGCTCGTCAGCACGAAGCCGCCGTTCGGCATCGCGTCGATCCAGCGGCGCAGGATCGCGAAGCCCGCATGCGGCACCGTCGCACGATAGAGCGCGAGGCGGTGTCCGTAGAAGCCCCACGCGAGTTGCGCGCGTGCGCGGAACGCGTGCGGCGAGGCGATCTCGTGGAATTCGAAACGCTCGTGGCGCAGCGCCGGATACGCACGCCAGAAGCCGTCCGTACCGCGAAAATCGGGCAACCCGGAATCGACGCCGATGCCGGCACCGGCCGTCACGAGCAATGCGTCGGCGCGCGCGAGCGCAGCAACGGCGGAAGCGACGAGGTCGGCCGGCAGTTGCGCGGCGGCGGCCGCAGCGGTGGAGTCCACGGAATCGGAAAGCGGCATGATGGGGCGGCGGTAGCGTCGGGCGGTGCGCGAGTGGCGTCGCGATCATACGCCGGTTCGCGCGCGGCGCGGCATGCGCGATGCAACGGCATGACGCGATGCTCGCCCGGCCCCGGTCGGTGCGGGCGTCCGATCGATGCAGGGAGGCGCCGCAGCCGGGTACCTCCCCACCTGATCAGCTATCCGAATCGTCCTGTGCGACCGGAATGTCGGCGGCCGCGAAGTAGACCGGCTTGCCGAGCTGCCTGGCAAGACCGACGTCCATGTCCGCCCCGCGCGACGCGCCGTCGATACGCAGCACCGCATCGCAGCGGCGCAGCAGCCGGTGCGCGGCCGGATACAGGAACGCCTCGCTGATCGCGTCGCCGACCTGTCGCGACCCGGCCGCGACGGCAAGCGGCAGCGACACCCACTCGCCGATCATCGGCATGTGTCCACGGCGATACACGGCGAGCGCCGCCTCCTCCAGCCGGTGCAGGTTCGCGGCGATGCGCGCGGGGTCGCCGTCCGTGCCGCTGCGATAGGGGCCGGCGACCAGCACGAGCAGCGGCATCATGCCGGGCGCGCGCCGGCGGTTTCCCGCAGCGCGACGTACTGGAGCAGCATGATCGTCTTCCCGTCGACGATCTCGCCGCGCTCGATCGCGTCCAGCGCCGCCTGCAGCGGCATCTCGACGACCTCGAGATCCTCGCCCTCTTCCGCGACGCCGCCGCCATCGCCGGTGCGCAACGATGCGTCGTATTCACCGACGAAGAAATGCAGCTTCTCCGTCACCGAGCCCGGGCTCATGAACGCCTCGAACACCTTGCGCACGCCGCGCACGCGATAGCCGGTCTCCTCCTCGGCCTCCGCGCGGATGCGCGCTTCGGGCGTCGCGTCGTCGAGCAGGCCGGCGGCGGCCTCGAGCAGCATGCCGTCATGCCCGCTGACGAACGCCGGCATCCGGAACTGCCGCGTCAGCAGCACGTCGCCCGTCCCGGCATTGCGCAGCAGGATCGTCGCGCCATTGCCGCGATCGTAGGTCTCGCGGCTCAGGCGCTGCCACGTTCCGTCGCGGCGCAGGAAATCGAACGTCACCTTCTTCAGCACATACCAGTCATCGGACAGCACCGTCGTATCGACGATGCGGACACGGTCCCGCGTTGCAGCCATCCCAGCCTCCGGTTCGACAAAAGACGGCGCCCATGGTAACGTGCATATTCGTGCAACTTCAAGAACATTCGTGCAACCACAATGCTGACGACACAACGCAAGAAAGCGATCCTCGACGCACTCGCGCGCGACGGCCAGGTGCTGGCGGTCGAGTTGAGCGCGCAATTCGGCGTGTCCGAAGACACGGTCCGCCGCGACCTGCGCGAGCTCGCGGCCGAAGGCCTGCTGCAGCGCGTGCATGGTGGCGCGCTGCCGGCGTCGCTGGCCGTTGCGCCGTTCGCGCAGCGCGAGGCGCTCGAGACGGCGGAAAAACGGCGCATCGCGCGACGGGCCGCGGAGATGATCGCGCCCGGGCAGGTAGCGATCGTCGACGGCGGCACGACCTCGGCGCTGCTCGTCAGCCAGTTGCCGCCCGACCTGCGTGCGACGATCGTCACGCACAGCCCGAGTGTCGCGGTGGCGCTGGCCGCGCATCCATCGATCGACGTGATCCTGATCGGCGGGCGGCTCTACAAGCATTCGATCGTCGCCGTCGGCGCGGCGGCGATGGAAGGCATTGCGCGTATCCATGCGGACCTGTACTTCATGGGCGTCACGGGCGTGCATCCGGTCGCGGGGCTCAGCACCGGCGATTTCGAGGAAGCGGCGATCAAGCGCGCGCTCGCCGAACGCGCGGCCGAGACGGTCGTGCTCGCGTCGCAGTCGAAGCTGCGCGCGGCGTCGCAGTTCGTGATCGGCGAGCTCACGCTGGCGCACACCGTGGTGGTCGAAAAGGAAACCGACGCCGCGCTGACGAAGCCTATTGAGGCGGCAGGCGTGACGGTCGTGCGCGCGTAGCGGCGGCGGGGTGCGGCCGCGCGGGGTGTGCGGGGTGTGCGGGGTGTGCGGGGTGTGCGGGGTGTGCGGGGTGTGCAGGGTGTGCGGGGCGTGCGGGGCGTGCGGGGTGTCTCGGATGTCTCGGATGTCCTGGATGTCCCGGATGTCCCGGATGTCCCGGATGTCCCGGATGTCCCGGATGTCCCGGCTGTCCCGGATGTC
>NZ_JAAGPE010000246.1:0-14032 GCF_017104605.1 Burkholderia sp. Ac-20384
TCAGCGCGGTGCCGACGGCCGCGCTGCCGACCGCGCTCGCGGTCGACGCCTGGCCGGCGCTCACGCCGCCCGATTGCTGGAACGCGTATTGACGGCAGTTCGCATCGTCGGCGCGGAACTGGTCGAACGACTTGCCGGTGCCGGGCAGCGCCATCACGCTCGGCCCGGTCGGCATGTACGCGCACGCGCCGAGCAGGCCGGCCAGTGCCAGCGCGGCCGGCACGCGCAGAGGTCGAAATACGGATTTCATCGTTACGCCTCCGTCACTGCGGCCGCGCCGGCACCGATCGCCAGCCCGACTTGCAGGTCTTCACATACGGGTAGTAATGCTTCGACGCGTCGCAGTAGTACCAGACGTTCGCGTCGCCCTCGTCCTGCGGCTGCCCCTTCTCGACGTACTCGGGCGGCGGCCCCGGATCGACGGGCACCGCGACGACCGGCGGCGGGTAATAGTAAGGCGCAGGGACGACGGGGTAGTAATACGGGTAGCCGGGGCCGATATAGACCCCGACCCGGGCGGCATGCGCCACGCCGCCCGTCGCGATCGCCACCGCGGCCACTGCGCCCAGTGCGAGCTTCAATCCATTCACGTCACGTTCTCCGGCTGGCGGTTCGTCGATGCGAACCCGACATACGGAACGCTACGCCGCGCCCGATCCGTCATCCATTACGGGCGCACGCGCCAATGTTGCGCGGCGTTACCAATGTGACAGACCCCATCGGCCGCGGCCCGCCGGCACGGCCGCGTGCGTTACGCGATAACGCACCGCAATGGTTCGGCCGCGCGCGGGCGCCACGTTGCGCGCATTCACCCAAGGTTTGCACCCGCGTCGAACCGTTCCGATGACGCGACGCGCCATATTGACGCACGTGCGTCAGACCGCCACGCCGCGGCCGCGCGGGCCACAAGCAGCCTTCTTGATACGAATCAACGATTTACCCCGGAATCGCACGCGGCGGGCTGGACATCTGCGACGAGTTGGCGCATTTCGCGGTGCAACATCGCGGCACATACTCCAGCCAACCCCGACGCCCGTCCGCCGGGGTCCGCCGGCACCCGCCGGCGGGTATCGTCAGCCTCGGTCAACTGGTATGGACACCGCTCTTTCGGCCCTCGATCTGGCCCGCCTGCAATTCGCGTTCACCGTCTCCTTTCACATCGTCTTTCCGGCGCTGAGCATCGGCCTCGCCAGCTTCATCGCCGTGCTCGAATATCGCTGGCTGAAAACCGGCAAGCAGTACTACAAAACCCTCTGCCTGTTCTGGTCGAAGATCTTCGCGGTCGCGTTCGGGATGGGCGTCGTCTCCGGGGTCGTGATGAGCTACCAGTTCGGCACGAACTGGTCGGGCTTCTCGAGCTTCGCGGGCGCCGTCACCGGTCCGCTGCTGATGTACGAGGTCATGACCGCGTTCTTCCTCGAGGCCGGCTTCCTCGGCATCATGCTGTTCGGCTGGAACCGCGTGAGCCCGCGCGCGCACTTCGGCGCGACGCTGATGGTCGCGATCGGGACGCTGATCTCGACGTTCTGGATCCTCGCATCGAACAGCTGGATGCAGACGCCGCAGGGCTTCGAGATCGTCGACGGCCGCGTCGTGCCGACCGACTGGTTCGCGATCATCTTCAACCCGTCGTTCCCGTATCGCCTGTTCCACATGGCAATCGCCGCGTTCATCGTCGCCGCGCTGGTGGTGGCCGCAACGGGCGCCTGGCACCTGCTGAAGGGCCGCCGCGACAAGAGCGTGAAGAAGATGTTCTCGATGGCGCTGTGGCTGCTGCTCGTGCTCGCACCGCTGCAGGCCGTGATCGGCGACCAGCACGGCATCAACACGCTGAAGCACCAGCCCGCGAAGATCGCCGCGATCGAAGGCCTGTGGGAAACCGAGAAGGGCGGCACGCCGCTCAACCTGTTCGGCATTCCGGACATGAAGGCGGAAACGACCCGCTACGCGGTGAAGGTGCCGCACCTCGGCAGCCTGATCCTCACGCACAGCTGGGACGGCGAGATCCGCGGCCTGAAGGAATTCCCGCCGGAAGACCGCCCGAATTCGACCGTCGTGTTCTGGAGCTTCCGGATCATGGTCGGCCTCGGCTTCGCGATGATCGGCCTCGCCGCGCTCGCGTGGCTCCTGCGCCGCCGCGGCCGCCTGTATGAATCGAAGTGGTTCCAGCGCTTCGCGCTCGTGATGGGCCCGACCGGCTTCGTGTCGCTGCTCGCGGGCTGGGTGACGACCGAAGCGGGCCGCCAGCCGTGGGTCGTGTATGGCGTGATGCGCACCGCGCAGGCCGTGTCGCCGCTGTCGGTGCAGCAGGTCAGCCTGTCGATGATGACGTTCGTGATCGTGTACTTCCTCGTGTTCGGCACCGGCGTGTACTACATGCTGAAGCTGATGAAGGCCGGCCCCGCGCTGCCCGACGTGAAGCACGACGACACCCCCGACACGCGCCCCGATCACACCGCGCGCCGCCCGATGTCGGCCGTCGACGAGCCGCTCGAGACCGTCTGAGCCCACCCTTTCCGCATACGAGAAAACCTATGGACGTCACCGTAATCTGGGCCGCGATCATCGCATTGGGGCTCTTCATGTACGTCGTGCTCGACGGCTTCGACCTCGGCATCGGCATCGTCTTCCCGTTCTTCCCGGACGAGAAGGAACGCGACCTGATGATGAACACGGTCGCCCCCGTGTGGGACGGCAACGAGACGTGGCTCGTGCTCGGCGGCGCCGGGCTGTTCGCGGTGTTCCCGATCGTCTATTCGACCGTGCTGTCGGCGCTGTACCTGCCGCTGATCTTCATGCTGGTGTGCCTGATCTTCCGCGGCGTGTCGTTCGAGATCCGCGCGAAGGCGCGGCGCACGAAGCAGCTGTGGGATCTCGCGTTCATCGGCGGCTCGGCCGGCGCGACGCTGTTCCAGGGGATCGCACTCGGCGCGTTCCTGCAAGGCATCAACGTGAAGGACGGCGTGTTCGCGGGCGACGCGTTCGACTGGCTCACGCCGTTCAGCCTGCTGACCGGCCTCGGCCTGATCGTGACCTATGCGCTGCTCGGCTGCTGCTGGCTCGTCGCGAAGACGGAAGGCGACCTGCAACGGCGCCTGCATCGCGTCGTGTGGCCGCTGACGGTCGTGCTGCTCGGCTTCATCGCGGTCGTCAGCCTGTGGACGCCGCTGCAGGATCCGGCCATCGCGCAGCGCTGGTTCGATTCGGGGCTATTCTGGCGCCTGCTGCCGGTGCCGTTCCTGGTCGCCGGTTGCGCGGTGTGGATGCGCCGCGCGGTGCGCGCCCGGCATGACATGACCCCGTTCGTGCTCGCGCTGGCGCTCGTGCTGCTCGGCTACGTCGGTTTGCTCGTCACGCTGTTCCCGTACGCGATTCCTCAGACGATGACGATCTGGGAAGCCGCGGCGCCGCGTTCGAGCCAGACCTTCACGCTGGTCGGCGCAGCGGTTATCCTCCCGATCATCATCGCCTACACGACGATGGGTTACTGGGTATTCCGAGGCAAGGTGCGCCATGAAGACCAGCATTACTACCACCACTGATTCCGCCGAGCGCCCCGCTACGGCACCACGGTCGCGGATGCGCGGCTGGATGTGGTTCGTCGTCCTGTGGGCGGGCGGCGTGATCGGCGCCGTCACGCTCGGCTATGCGTTCAAGATCTTCATGAACCTGACGCTGTTTGCGGTGAAGTAGGCGAAGCGGCTGCCGGGTCGAGCGACGATCCGGCAGCCGTTTTCTCGACGACGGCTTCGGCGTCGACCGGATGCACCGGGCGACGCGCCGGCATCCGCGCTCATGCTCCGAGCGGCGGCTGCGCGCCCTCCGCTCCCGATCCTCCCTTGTACCCCCGGCGCCGGCCCCAGCGTGCCGATCACCGCTCGCACGATGTCGTGCACATCGCCTTGTCCATCGCGCCGAAGAAGGTCTGGTAGTAATCGGGCTCGACGATGGTCTTCATCCGCGAGTCGCCGTTGCTGTCCCACACCGTGCGGTCGAATCGCGCACGCACGATCGCGTCGCGCGCCGCCGTCACGCGAACCGTTACGACGGCGGCCACCCGCTCGTGATCCGGTTTCGCGGGCAAGCCGCCGATGCGGGCCTTGAGCGCGCCGCGCAGCAATTGCCGCCACTTCGGAATCAGCGTATCGCTGCGCCCGCCCTCGATCAGCCCCGAATCGCGATCGACTGTCACCGGCGCATAGCCCTGTGCGCGCAGCACGCCGGCCACCGCGTCGAGTGCACGCCCCTGCGTCGCACCCGCATAGCGGCGATCGGTCATCATTCGCAGCGTCTGCTGCTCGCTGTCGGACAGGTCGACTTCGGTCTGGCTGGAGCTGTAGCGCACCAGCGAGCCGCCGCTGCCGATCTGGCGTTCGTTTTCCGGCTTCGATGCACACCCGGCCAGTACCGCAAACAGTCCGGCACAGGCGAGCGCCAGCGCGCCGCGGCCTCGCACCGGCGGCACCGCTGCGTCGCGACGCATCGCGCGTCGCGCCGTGCGCCGGTCGCGAAGACGGCGGCGAATTCCGGTCGTCCGGGTGTCGGGTGGCGATATGATCGTCATCGGGCGTATTCTCCTGTCGGCGCCATGATAGGGAGGCGCCCCGACCGCCACAAACGACATTTTTTGACCCACTGTGTAGCTTTTCTTCGCGATCTCACGATGCGCCGATTGCCGCCCCTGAACGCGCTGCGCAGCTTCGAAGCTGCCGGCCGCCTGCAGAGCCTCACCCTCGCCGCCGACGAGCTGAACGTGACCCAGAGCGCGGTCGCGCAGCAGATCCGCGTGCTCGAATCGTTCTTCGGTCAGAAGCTGTTCGAGCGTGACGGACGCTCGTTGCGGCTTACGCCGCGTGCGCGGCATTACCTCGTCGACGTCGCGAGCTGCCTCGGCCGGCTCGCGCAGGCGACGGGGCAGATGTTCGAACCCGTCGACGGCCATCCGGTGCGGATCAACGCGTCGGTGTCTTTCTCGCACGGTTGGTTGCTCACGCAACTGGCCGCGTTCCAGGCCGAGCATCCGGATATCGACGTGCAACTCGTCACGACGCCCGACAACGAGCGTGACCAGTTCGACGAAACCTGCGACATTGTGGTCCGCCGCTATACGCCGGAGCTGCGCCGCAAGGGATTCGTGTCGCGGCCACTGCTCGCGACCGTCGCGGTGCCGGTGTGCGCGCCCGGCCACCCGGTGCTCGAACAGGCGCGTACGCCGGCCGACCTGCGCAACGCGCCGCTGCTGCACTACGCGGGCTTGCCGCAGGCGTGGCAATACTGGTTCCATCAGGCGGGTTCGGCCGTCACCGAGACGCTGCGCGGGCCGTTCTATCGCGAGTTCTTCCTGATGACCAAGGCCGCCGCGAGCGGGCTCGGCGTATGCCTCGCGCCACGCGCGGTGGTGCGCGACGACATCGAGCACGGGCGGCTCGTCGCGCTGTTTCCGGAAGTCCACCTGGAAGGGCCGCCGTTTCATTGCCTGTATCGCGACGACGACGATCCGTCGCTGCGAACGTTCGTCGACTGGCTGTTCGCGCGGGCGGAGGCGCTGGAGGGGGCGCCGCCGCAGTAATCCGCGCCGCGCGGGCGACGTCCGGCGTTGCCGATTGCGTCAGCGCCGCTCGCGCAGCGCCGCCTCGATCTTCCGATCGGTCTTGTACTGGCTCAGCGCATACACCGACCAGATCGCGGCCGGCAGCCAGCCGACGATCGTGATTTGCAGGATCAGGCAGATGATCCCGGCGATCGGGCGGCCGATCGTGAAGAACTGGAACCACGGCAGCAGCAGGGCAAGCAGAAGGCGCATGGACAAACCTCTCGGTGCGTCGTTGAACGGGTGATGCGTGGCGAATATGCCGGTCCGGGCGGCAGAATTCAAGCCGTCCGTCGCGATACCCGCCTGCTACACTCGCGCGTCGTCAAACGAAGCACGACCAGAACAACAACGGAGAAAGAGGGCAATGAACACCCCGTCGTCACACCGCGGCCGTACGCGGCCCGCCATCCCGCACCCGAAGACAACCCGGCATCGCTGCGCGGCGGTCGCGCTCGCCGCCTTCGCCGCCTTCGCCGCCTTCGCCGCCCTCGCCGCCGTAGGCGCCGCTCACGCCGAGACGAAGCCGACGACGCACTACGCGATCAACCTGACCCGCGACAGCGGCAGCGAAATACCGCTGAGCAGCGAGCCCTACAGCTGGACCACGCACGACGGCAAGGTGCTGGCCGAGGGCGTGACCGACGACAAGGGCCGTGCCGCCATCGCCCGGCAGGCAGGCGAGACGCACTATGTACTGGAGACCGTCAACACCCGCTGGATCTACACGGTCGACAACGCGTGCTGGACGCACCGCGACGACGCCTTCGCCCGCTGCGCGAAACTGACCGACGCCGTCAACCTGGTCCGGCAGCGCATGGCCGACGACGCACGCACCGAGCAGGCCGCCGCCGCCAAGCGTCGTGATGCCGCGCTCGCCCGTTACCGCGCGGCCGCGGCTGCCCATGACGACGAACTCGTGTGGCTGGGCCCGCTGCCGGCCGAATGGTCGAAGGACGACGTCCAGAAACAGCTCGACGACGTGTACGGCAAGATCAAGCACGAGCTCGACAATCTCGGCGACGCCGACATCGACGTGTCCCGCTTCGTGTGCAGGTCGCCCGACCAGATCGGCCCGGCACCGGACCAGCAGGCCGTGATCGACTACATGAGCAGCCTGCGCGAACCGGGCTCGACGACGCCCGCGCAGTGGACGGCGCTCGTCGAGGCCGCGCGCAAGGGCAACTGGCTCGCGCGGCTGCAGATCTTCGTCGCGCTCGGCTCGCGCCCGAAAGACGACCTCGTGTCGGTCTACCGGCGCATCCAGCTGATGACGTGGCTGCAGGCGAACCACGTCGGCGCGCTGTACACCTACTACCTGGGCGAACTCGCCGCCACCGGCTATTTCGAAGGGCCCGGCCCCGGCGCCACGTCGCCGATTCCGTTGTATGCGGCGATGCGCGGCAGCTACGCGGCGATGAAACGCGCGGGCGATTCGCTCATGGCGCGGGACGAGCCGGACGTGCAGGCGATCGGCAAACGCATGCACGATTGCGCACTGCAGATGATGCCGGTGCTGTTCGCGAAGTAGACGCGAACAGCACCTCGCGCAGCGCGCAATCGCGCCCGCCGCGCAGCCGGCGGCGGGCAATCCTTCCGCGTCGCGTTGCGTTGCTTAGCGACCGATACCGAGCCCCGGCAGCACGCCGGTATTCTCGGCCACCACGGCATGCAGCAGGCGCGGGTTCGCGCCGAGCAGCCCGAGGATCGTCGGCGCGACCTGCTTCGTGCCGACCGTGTCGGTCACCGTGCGTGCGCGATGCAGGCCCGGATACGACACGAGCAGGCCGAGGTGGCTGTCGTCCGGCGCGTTGCCGCCGTGCTCCTCGTCCTTCTTCGTGCTCGACGTGTAGATCACGCCCGGATTCGGCTGGACGATGATGTCCGGCGTGCGGCCGTTGGCCGGATCGCCGAAGCGCTCGGCGAGCGCCGCGCCGTACAGGATGTAGGCCTGCGAGCCGTCCGCGCAGATCCCCGGCGCGTTGCAGCCCAGGTTCGCCTTCAGCGTCTGCACCACGGCCGTGCGCTGGTTGCGGTCGCGCAGCCAGATCAGGCCGACGTCGTCGGTCTGCACGAAGCCCGTGTCGACCAGGCCGGAGCCGTCGTTCAGGTTGCCCGTCTTCGTGTTGGCCTGGCCGAAGTTGCCGTTCGGGTCGAGGTAGTTGTTCGTTTCGAGCAGCTTCGTCAGCGTGTCGCCGTTCTTCACGAGCTTCGTGTGATCGGTCGGCGACTGGCCATGCTTCGACGTGACGATCACGGCGGTCGACGAATACAGGCTCGCCTGCTTCAGCGCCGCGACGATATAACCGATCGAGTTGTCGACGTACGTGATCGCATTCGCGACCTGCCCGTTCGGCGTGAAGTTGGCATCCAGGTAGCCGCCGCCCTTCGTCACCACCGCCTTCTGCGCGACGCTCAGCGTCTGGAAGTCGGCGCCGAACAGCGTCGGCACCGGTGCGCTCTTCGTGCCCGTCGAGTCACGGCCGTTGATCTGGTTGATCAGCGCCTGCACGTGCAGGTTGTCGAACTGCGCGGTATGCGAATAGACGTCCGTGTAGTCCGTCTTCGTCACCGGGTCGATCGAGTTGATCTCGGTGCGCATCAGATCGTCGACGCCGGTGCCCGACGGCCCGTTCAGCCAGTCGTAACCCCATGCGTGCTTGTCGGCCCACGCGGTGGTTGCGTTCGGGATGCCGGCCTTCACGGCCTCGAACACGGTGTTGGTCTTCACGTAGTTGTGCGGATAGACCGGCACGCACTTGCCGTTGACCTTCGCGTTCGGGATCGCCTGCGGGTTGAATGCGCCGCCGCCGTTCAGGTGAACGAGCGCGCCGCCGTTCTCGGCATCGATGCCGGTCGTTTCGTCGAACACGACGTTCCAGCCTTGCTTGCCCGAACAGCTCGTATCGCCCGGCGCGTACAGGTTGCGGTCGTACGACACGTCGTAGAACAGGCCGGCCGTCTTCGGCGAGCCGCCCGTCACGAGCGCGGCGAGGCCGGGGAACGAATCCGACAGGCCCGGCGTATAGGCATTCGTGTACGTCACGCCGCTCTTCGCGAGCACCGCGATGTTCGGGCACGTGTTCGCGCCGATGCAGCGCGCGAGATCCTGCTCGTGCAGGCCGTCGACGCTGATCAGCAACACGTGCTTCACGACGCGGCTCGCGTGGCCGCGATCCTCGCCCTGACTGTTGCCGTCCTGCTGCGCCGCGTGCGCACCCGCACCTGCGAGCGCCAGCGCGCCCGCCACCATCGCCACCAACTTCCGCTGCTTACCAAGGAAAGACATGATCACCCCACCTCATCGATTGACGTTGAACTGCGTGACTTGCCATCAAGCGCGCAAAATATCGCCGGATCGTGGGGCGGTCGCATGAAGCGGGGCTTTCTGTTTTCTGTCAAACGTAACCAATCGCAAGTGACACGACGCGGTCGCAATGCAGGGTGATCTGGCGCACATTGCGACGGGTGCGCTCACTCGCGGGCACTGCGCCGGTGCATCGGTCAAAACGTTCGCACGGCCCTGCGGCAGCACGATTTTTTTTCCGGCTTGGCGCGCGACTATTGGCGTGTGATAAAGGGTTTTCCCTGACCCGGAGCACGAGTATGTCGACCCTGGAAGCCCTCCGGTTCGTGCTGGACGATGCACGCACCCCCGAGATCATTCGCCACCACGTCGTCGACGCGTTGCAGTACGCGTTGCGCAACTACGGACAGGTATTCACGGCGAAGGAAGTCGAATGGCTGGCGCAGTGGGACGACGCGCGTCTGCCGCTGGCCGCGAAGAAGGAACTGGGCAAGCGCGTAGAACCGGCGATCGCCGCGCGCTGAAGGAAACGCGCCGCCGCGCCCGAACGGATGAACGGACGCAGCGGCGGCGGATGGCCTGCTTACTGCAGGCCGAAGTCGACGCGGGTGGTCGCGCCCTTGTCCTCGATGCCCTTCGCATCGAGCTTCGGCGCGACGACGAACACGCGGCTCGAATCGATCTTCCCGTCGAGGTACTGGCGCACCGCTTGGGCGCGCTGCTGCGCGAGCGCACGCAGCGCGTTGTCGTCGGCCGGCGCATGGTCGGCGAGCGCCTTCTTCATGTCGGCGTCGGGCAGCGTCTTCTGCAGGCCGATCAGGTTGCGCGGCTTCTTGAAGTCGGCGGCCTTGTACGCGCGCGCCAGGTACTTGCTGTACTCGGCCGGCTCGACCTTCACCGACATCGGGTCGATGCTCTCGCCCTGCCCGACCACGTCCTTCAGCTTCTGCTGGCGCACGAGCCGATCGACGTACGCCTCGCCAAGCCCCGACGTGTCCTTCGCCGGATCGACGCGGCCGATCAGGTCGAGGCGGATCGACGGCTTCTCGGTCAGCATCTTCACGACGGTATCGAGCTTCTTCTGCTGCGCGTCGTCGAGCTGGTACGAGCCCGGCGCGAATTCGACGTAGCCGAGATCCTCGCCGCCGCTGCCGAACGCATGCGCGAGCAGCGAGAACGGCGACGTGACGGCCTTCGCGATCAGGTTCAGCACCGCGCGCCAGATCAGCCCGCCGACGCTGAACTCCGGATTCGACAGCGAGCCCGACACCGGCAGGTTCACGTCGATCTGGCCGCGCGTGTTCTTCAGCAGCGAGATCGCGAGCTTCACCGGCAGCTTGGTCGCCGTGTCGTTCTCCACATGGTCGCCGAACGTGAGCTGGTCGATGAAGATGTGGTTGTTCGCCTTCAGCTGGTCGTTCTCGAGCGCGTAATGCAGGTCGACGTTGAGCTTGCCCTTCGTGATCGGGTACCCCGCGTACTTCGCCGAGTACGGCGTCAGGTTGGTCAGCTCGATGTCGTGCGCGGTCGCGGTGAGGTCGAGCGCCGGCTTCTCGATCAGCGGGTTCACCGAACCCTTGATCGAGATCGGCCCGTTGCCCGCGAGGTTCGCGGCGACGTCGACCGGTGCGGACGTCGTCGAATCCGTGCCGAACGCGCCGACCGTGCCCTTGATGGCGACGAGGTTCGCCGTGTAGTTCGGCTTGATGAAGTTGTCGGTGTACGTGACGCGGCCGTTCTGCAGCAGCAACTCGCCGAAATGCATGCGCACCGGGTTCTGCGGCGGCGTCGCGGCCTTGACGACGACCGTCGCCGATGCGGCGGCCGGCGCGGACGCCTGCGGTGCGGCCTGGGCGGCAGCCGGCGGCGTCATGCCCGGCGACAGCGGCACCGGCTCGCCCTTGCTCGCATCACGCGTGAGCGATTGCGCGGGGCCCGATTGCTTCGCGACCACGTCCTTCAGGTTCAGGCGCCCTTGCGCGTCGAGCAGCACGCGGCCGTAGAAGTTCGAGAACGTCACGCGCGTGGCATCGACGTCGGTGCCCTTCTCGTCGTAGTTCGCCTTCAGGTTCGTCAGCGCGAGCGAGCGCCAGCCCGCGAACGGGTCGGAGGTCGCCTTGTCGAGCATCCGCACGTCGACGAGCGCGACGTCGCCGCGATAGGTCGCGCGCGGCGCGTCCTTCACCTGCGCGAACGTCAGGTTGCCCTGCGCGTTGAGCAAGGCGCTGGCGATCGTCGCGTTCAGCGCGCTGCCGAAGTACGGCTCGAACGCGGCCGCGTCGAGGCGGTTGCCGTTGATCTTCAGGCCAAGCTTCAGCGGCTGCGCGGTCACGTCGCCCGTCACGTTCAGCGAACCCTTGCGGTTCAGCGTCGCCTTCAGCTGCACGGGCAGCGGTTTGGTCATGTCGTCGCTGATCTTCTGCACCGACAGGTCCAGCGGCTTGATCGCCAGCTTCACCGGGCGCGGCGTCGACAGGTCGGTGAAGTTCGCGGACGAATCCTTCACGTTCAGCGCGTCGATCCGGTAATGCCACGACGGCGCGGCGGCCTCCGCCTTGCGCGCAACCGTGCGCTTCGGCACCGACGCCTGCGCCGGCTCGGCCAGCGCCGCCAGGTCGATCTTGCCGTCCTTCAGGCGCTGCACGTCGAGCGCGAGCCCGCTGACGTCGACGCTTCCGATCTCCGCGGTGCGTGCAGCCACGTCGACCTTCGCGATCTTCGCGCTCGCGTCGGGCAGCACGATCGCGGGCGCCTTCGCGTCGGGCGTCGCAATCTTCAGCGACTTCAGGCTGACCGTACTGTCGGCGACCTGCGCGGCGAGCGGCGTCTTGCCCCAGTCGGCCTTCGCGTTGACGGTCGCGCCGAGCGTGCCGTCGAGCACGCGCGCACGCGTCGCCTCGCCGAGGTACGGCTGCAGCGCCGGCAGCGCGAGTGCGGCGACCGTCAGCTTGCTCTCGACCTGCTTCTCCGCAAGATTGAACGTGCCTTCGGCGTTCACGTCGCCGCCGCGCGACAGCGACGTCGACAGCGTGTATTTCGCGGGCGTCTTGCCCTGCATCGTGAAGCCGTCGAGCGTCGCGGCGAGCTTCGTGAGCGACAGCGCGGTCGGCGTCGCCGGCACGCGGTCGTCGACGTTGACCGTGCCGCCGTCGATCGCGAAATGACGGATCGTCAGGTCGAGCGGCGGCGCCTCCTTCGCGTCAGCGGCGGCTTCGGCCTTCGCGCCGCTGGCGGTGGCAACGGCCGCGGCGCCCGACGCCGCCGGCTTGCCTTCGGCGGCCTTCGATGCGGCTGCCGGCTGCGCGGCGAGCTTCTCGACGTTCAGCACGCCCTGCTTGTCGCGCGACAGGTCGACCACCGGCTGGTCGATCCGGATCTCGTCGAAGTGCATCGCGTTGCGCAGCGGCTCGAGGCTGGCCGCCGCGACGTGCACGCCACTCGCGGCGAACAGCGGTGCGGACGCGTGGTCGGTCACCTTCGCGTCCTTCAGGTCGACGGTGCCCGATACGCGCAGCGCGGGCGTCTCGCCGCTCATCACGAAATTGACCTTGAGGTCGCTGCTCAAGAGGCCGCTCGTCACGGCCACCGGCAGCTTCGCCGGCACGTACGAGATCAGCTTCGGCACGTCGAGGCCGTCGAATTTCAGCGCGATCTCCGATTCGCGCGACTGCGCGAACGGCTTGGTCTTGCCGTCGATCGCGATCGGGCTGCCGTCGAAGCGCGCGCGCAGCTTCGGCTCGACGAAGATGTCGGTCTTCGAGGCCAGCGTCGCGACGTACGGAATGCCGAGCGTCCAGTTGTCGACGACGTGCTTTTCGTTCAGCAGACGGTCGTCGAAATCGATCCGGCCGTTGTTGACCTGGATGTTCGACACCGAGAACTGCGTCGGCTTGCTTTCGGGTTTGGGCGACGGCGCCGAGAATTTCTCGATCAGGTCGGTGAAATTGAAGCGCTGCGCGTCGTAGCGGACGATATGAAAGCGCGGCGAGTCGAGACGGACTTCATTGACGATCGGCGCGCCGCGGAACAGCGACGACCACGACGGCCGCACGACGAGCTTCGCGATGTCGATGAAGTCGCCCTGCCCGCCTTTGTCGCCGAGATGGATGCCGTCGGCTTCGAGGTTCAGCGTGTACGGGTTCAGCGCGATGCGCTGGATCGTGGCGGGCCGGTCGAGCTGCTTGCTCAACTGCTGTTCGGCGATATGGCGGATCAGCGGCGGCGCCGCGAAGAACCCGAGCAGTCCGAATAAAACGAGGAAGATCAGCAGGCCGATGCCGATGCGCCGGGTCCGGCGCGAGCGTGCAACGCCACCGAGGGCATGGAGGGTCGAGGATACGGTTTCTTTGTCTGCGCTTGCCATGCTTGAATGCCTCGGGATGGGGTGCCGGGCCGCACCGGACAACCGGGCGGCCGCGCACGCTATCCCGAAAGTATAGGCTCAGGAGGTGACGGTACGGGGTTCGGGCGCCGTCGCGCCCGCCGGTCGGACAACGCCGCCGGTCATCCGTTCATTTCCGGACGACGACGGGCGGCATCCACGACCCGTCGCTCGCCTGCGGCTTCGGTGCGTACAGGCGCAATGTGAGTGCGAAATCAGTGCGCGGCGCCGGCAGCCAGTTGGCCGCATGCGTGCCGCCCGGCGATGCCGACACGGCGATGTCGATCGAGCCGTCGTGGTTGCGGCACAGGCGGTCGCGATCGCCGAGCGAACGGCGCGCCGAGCCGACGTCGGGCAGCGCGCCGTTCGTCGAATAGGGCGTCAGCGTCCAGAACGCGCGCGCCGGCGGGAGCGCGCCCGGCGCGAAATGCAGCACATAGCGGTTCGCGCCGTTCAGCGGATGGCCGTCGCTGTCGACGCGCACGACCGCGAGCGTTTCGTCGTCGCGCGTCGCGGTGCCGAACTGCGTGTAGGCCGCGTACGCGCGCAGCGTGTAGTCCTGGCCGTACTTGCCCGCCGTATCGCCGATCCAGCTCCAGCCGTTCGCGTTCAGCAGGTTCGACGGCGGGGTCGCGAGCCGCGCGCGTGCCTCCGCGACGCCGGCCGTCGCGGCCGCGAGGCGATCGCCCGTCCACAGCACCGGGTAGCCGGCCGACACGCCGATGTCGCCGAGCAGCTCCTGGGCGTGCGCGTC
>NZ_JAAGPE010000247.1:0-14182 GCF_017104605.1 Burkholderia sp. Ac-20384
AAAGTGAGTCGGGCATTCTTATGGGTGTTCATCCGGCTGGGTTCCTGGAAGGTTGGGTGTTTGGCGACTTCCAGTCTCCCAGACTCAGTCCGGATGAACCATCGATACAACCTATTGAAGCTTCACAGCTAGCCGGCTTGTGTTGCGTCGCGACTTGCCGGTCAGCTCTCGACATCCGCACGTGCTATAATTTGTGGCTTTCCAAGCTGCAATGCGCGCGCCCGTGAAAAACGAGCGGGCGCTTTTGCGCGTTCAAACGATTTCCAGGTTTCTATGACCCGCGCCCTTCGCAATATCGCCATCATCGCCCACGTCGACCACGGCAAGACTACGCTCGTCGACCAACTGCTTCGCCAGTCCGGCACCTTCCGCGAGAACCAGCAGATTGCGGAACGGGTGATGGACTCGAACGACATCGAAAAAGAGCGCGGGATCACGATTCTCGCGAAGAACTGTGCGGTCGAGTACGAAGGCACGCACATCAACATCGTCGACACGCCGGGGCACGCGGACTTCGGTGGCGAGGTCGAGCGCGTGCTGTCGATGGTCGACTCGGTGCTGCTGCTCGTCGACGCGGTCGAGGGCCCGATGCCGCAGACGCGCTTCGTCACGAAGAAGGCGCTCGCGCTCGGCCTGAAGCCGATCGTCATCGTCAACAAGATCGACCGTCCGGGTGCGCGGATCGACTGGGTCATCAACCAGACCTTCGACCTGTTCGACAAGCTCGGCGCCACCGAAGAGCAGCTCGACTTCCCGATCGTCTACGCATCGGGCCTGAACGGCTATGCGTCGCTCGACCCGGCTGCGCGCGAAGGCGACATGCGCCCGCTGTTCGAGGCAGTCCTCGAACACGTGCCGGTCCGTCCGGCGGATCCGGAGGCGCCGCTGCAGCTGCAGATCACGTCGCTCGACTATTCGACGTATGTCGGCCGGATCGGCGTCGGCCGCATCACGCGCGGTCGCATCAAACCGGGCCAGCCGGTCGCGATGCGCTTCGGCCCGGAAGGCGACGTGCTGAACCGCAAGATCAACCAGGTGCTGTCGTTCACGGGCCTCGAGCGCGTGCAGGTCGAGTCGGCCGAAGCGGGCGACATCGTGCTGATCAACGGTATTGAAGACGTCGGCATCGGCGCAACGATCTGCGCGGTGGATACGCCGGAAGCGCTGCCGATGATCACCGTCGACGAGCCGACGCTGACGATGAACTTCCTCGTCAACTCGTCGCCGCTCGCCGGCCGCGAAGGCAAGTTCGTCACGAGCCGCCAGATCCGCGACCGCCTGATGAAGGAACTGAACCACAACGTCGCGCTGCGCGTGAAGGACACGGGCGACGAAACGGTGTTCGAAGTGTCGGGCCGTGGCGAACTGCATCTGACGATTCTCGTCGAGAACATGCGTCGTGAAGGCTACGAGCTTGCCGTGTCGCGTCCGCGCGTCGTGATGCAGGAAATCGACGGCGTTCGTCACGAGCCGTATGAGCTGCTGACCGTCGACGTTGAAGACGAGCATCAGGGCGGCGTGATGGAAGAGCTGGGTCGCCGCAAGGGCGAGATGCTCGACATGGCGTCGGATGGCCGCGGCCGCACGCGTCTGGAGTACAAGATCTCGGCGCGTGGCCTGATCGGCTTCCAGAGCGAATTCCTGACGCTCACGCGCGGCACGGGCCTGATGAGCCACATCTTCGACTCGTATGCACCGGTCAAGGACGGTTCGGTCTTCGAGCGCCGCAACGGTGTGCTGATCTCGCAGGACGACGGCGCTGCCGTGGCCTACGCACTGTGGAAGCTGCAGGATCGCGGCCGCATGTTCGTGAAGCCGGGTGACGCGCTCTATGAGGGCATGATCATCGGTATCCACAGCCGTGACAACGACCTCGTCGTGAACCCGATCAAGGGCAAGCAGCTGACCAACGTGCGTGCGTCGGGTACCGACGAAGCCGTGCGCCTCGTGCCGCCGGTCCAGATGTCGCTCGAATACGCGGTCGAATTCATCGACGACGACGAGCTCGTCGAAGTGACGCCGCAATCGATCCGTCTGCGCAAGCGCTTCCTGAAGGAGCACGAGCGTCGCCGCGCAAGCCGCGAAGGCGCGGTCGACTAAGCGTTTCGGCCGGTCACTGCATCACGGAAAAGGCTGCCTTCGGGCAGCCTTTTTTGCATCTGCGCAGTGTGCAATCCGATTGTCTGCAAAACACTGTTCCTGCGGGTCGTGGCAATCCGGCAAAACCCCGTCGCGTGGTGCTTTCAGGCACATTTCGCCGTGAACTTCGGTATCGGTTCTGTGATATGCTGCGCGCACGCAAGTTTAGGTCCTTCCAAGCAAGACTTGATTCGCAATCCGCTAAACGGTCAGGCCGTGTCGCGGAAGGTTGAGTAACCCGCTATTTCTCGAGAAACTCGAAGAAAGGTGAGCGTAAAATGTCAGATGTAATGAAGCAGTTTCAGCTGAACTCCTATCTGTTCGGCGGCAATGCTTCGTACGTTGAAGAACTGTACGATGCATACCTCAACAATCCGGCATCGGTGCCGGAGAACTGGCGAGAGTATTTCGACGCGCTGCAGAATGTTCCTGCAACGGACGGTACGAATGCCAATGACGTCGCCCATTTTCCGATCGTCGAATCGTTCGCCGAGCGCGCGAAGGCCAATGCCTTCATCCCGCGCGAAAGCACCACCAATCTGGCTGCGGCACGCAAGCAGGTGCACGTCCAGTCCCTCATCAGCGCCTATCGCTTCCTCGGCTCGCAATGGGCCAATCTGGATCCGCTGAAGCGTCGCGAACGTCCCGCCATTCCCGAGCTCGAACCCGCGTTCTACGATTTCTCCGAAGGCGACCTCGACCAGACGTACAGCGCAAGCAACCTGTACTTCGGTTTCGACCAGGCTTCGCTGCGTGACATCGTCAAGGGTCTGCGCGACACGTATTGCGGCACGATCGGCGCCGAATACATGTACATCAGCGATCCGGAGCAGAAGCGCTGGTGGCAGGAGCGCCTGGAGTCGACGCGCGCGACGCCGAACTTCTCGGCAGACGAGAAGAAGCACATCCTGAATCGCCTGACGGCCGCTGAAGGCCTCGAGCGCTACCTGCATACCAAGTACGTCGGCCAGAAGCGCTTCTCGCTCGAAGGCGGCGAAAGCTTCATCGCGGCGATGGACGAAGTCGTCCAGCACTCGGGCAAGCGCGGCGTGCAGGAAATCATCATCGGCATGGCCCACCGCGGCCGTCTGAACGTGCTGGTCAACACGCTGGGCAAGATGCCGGCCGACCTGTTCGCCGAATTCGAGGGCAAGCACGTCGACGACCTGCCGGCCGGTGACGTGAAGTACCACAAGGGCTTCTCGTCGGACGTGTCGACGGAAGGTGGCCCGGTCCACCTGTCGCTCGCGTTCAACCCGTCGCACCTCGAAATCGTGAACCCGGTGGTCGAAGGTTCCGCGAAGGCGCGGATGGACCGTCGCGGCGACGAAGACGGCCTGCAAGTGCTGCCGGTGCAGATCCACGGTGACGCGGCCTTCGCTGGCCAGGGCGTCGTGATGGAAACGCTGAACCTCGCGCAGACGCGCGGCTACGGCACGCACGGCACGCTGCACATCGTCATCAACAACCAGATCGGCTTCACGACGTCCGACCCGCGCGATGCGCGCTCGACGCTGTACTGTACCGACGTCGTCAAGATGATCGAAGCGCCGGTGCTGCACGTGAACGGCGACGATCCGGAAGCTGTCGTGCTCGCGATCCAGATCGCGATCGACTACCGGATGCAGTTCCACAAGGATGTCGTGATCGACATCGTCTGCTTCCGCAAGCTGGGCCACAACGAGCAGGACACGCCGGCGGTCACGCAGCCGCTGATGTACAAGAAGATCGCGCAGCACCCGGGCACCCGTGCGCTGTACGCCGAGAAGCTCGTGCAGCAGGGCGTGATCAGCGCGGAAGACGCCGACAACTTCGTGAAGGCGTACCGCAAGGCGATGGACGACGGTCACCACACGGTCGATCCGGTCCTGTCGAACTACAAGAGCAAGTACGCGGTTGACTGGGTTCCGTTCCTGAACCGCAAGTGGACGGATGCAGCCGACACGGCCGTGCCGCTCGCAGAACTGAAGCGCCTCGGCGAACGCATCACGACGGTCCCGGAAAACTTCAAGGTCCACCCGCTCGTCGAGCGCGTGATCAACGACCGCCGCAACATGGCGCGTGGCGACCAGCCGCTCGACTGGGGCATGGGCGAACACCTCGCGTTCGCGTCGCTCGTCGCATCGGGCTACTCGGTGCGCCTGACCGGCCAGGACTCGGGCCGCGGCACGTTCACGCACCGTCACGCGGTGCTGCACGACCAGAACCGCGAGCGCTGGAACGACGGCACGTACGTGCCGCTGCAGAACATCGCAGAAGGCCAGGCGAAGTTCACGGTGATCGACTCGGTGCTGTCGGAAGAAGCGGTGCTGGGCTTCGAATACGGTTACTCGACCGCCGAGCCGAACACGCTCGTGCTGTGGGAAGCGCAGTTCGGCGACTTCGTTAACGGCGCGCAGGTCGTGATCGACCAGTTCATCTCGTCGGGCGAAGTGAAGTGGGGCCGCGTGTCGGGTCTGACGATGCTGCTGCCGCACGGCTACGAAGGCCAGGGTCCGGAGCACTCGTCGACGCGTATCGAGCGTTTCCTGCAACTGTGCGCGGATCACAACATGCAGGTCGTTCAACCGACGACGCCGGCACAGATTTTCCACCTGCTGCGTCGCCAGATGATCCGTCTGTTCCGCAAGCCGCTGATCGTCGCGACGCCGAAGTCGCTGCTGCGTCACAAGGAAGCGGTGTCGGACCTGTCGGAACTCGCGAAGGGTTCGTTCCAGCCGGTGCTGGGCGAAACCGACGGCGGCATCGACGCGAAGAAGGTCAAGCGCGTGCTGGCATGCTCGGGCCGTGTGTATTACGACCTCGTCGCACATCGCCGCGAAGCGAAGGCGAACGACGTCGCGATCATCCGTATCGAGCAGCTGTATCCGTTCGCGCACAAGCAGTTCGAAGCCGAAATGAAGAAGTACGAGAACGCGACTGAAGTGGTCTGGGTGCAGGACGAGCCGCAGAACCAGGGCCCCTGGTTCTACGTCGAGCACCATCTGAAGGAAGGCATGAAGGAAGGGCAGAAGCTGGCATACAGCGGCCGTCCGGCTTCGGCCTCGCCGGCGGTTGGCTACTACGCGAAGCACTACGAGCAGCAGAAGGCCCTCATCGAAGGTGCTTTCGGCCGCCTGAAGAGCGCATCGATCGCGAAATAACCGACGGAAGCGAAACGGGAAGGCGCCATGCGCTTTCCCGTCTCTTTTGGCCCGCCGGGCGCGTTGCGCACCGCACCGGCCGAAGGAATCGCACGAACCTCGTCATTACCCAGATTAAGCATCCAGGAAAATCACATGGCTATCGTAGAAGTCAAAGTCCCCCAGCTTTCGGAGTCGGTTTCGGAAGCCACCATGCTGCAGTGGAAGAAGAAGCCGGGCGAAGCAGTTGCTCAAGACGAAATCCTGATCGAACTCGAGACCGACAAGGTCGTGCTCGAAGTGCCGGCACCGGCAGCGGGCGTGCTCGCGCAAGTGCTGCAGAACGACGGTGACACCGTCGTTGCCGATCAGATCATCGCGACGATCGACACCGAAGCGAAGGCGGGTGCAGCTGAAGCCGCCGCAGGCGCCGCCGAAGTCAAGCCGGCAGCCGCGCCTGCCGCAGCCGCACCGGCAGCACAGCCGGTCGCCGCAGCCGCATCGTCGACGGCCGCATCGCCGGCCGCATCGAAGCTGCTGGCCGAGAAGGGCCTGTCGGCGGGCGACGTTGCAGGTTCGGGTCGCGACGGCCGCGTCACGAAGGGCGACGCGCTGGCAGCAGGCAGCGCACCGAAGGCCGCTCCGGCTGCCGCACCGGCCAAGACGGCCGCTGCGAAGCCGGCGCTGCCGGAAGTGAAGGTGCCGGCATCGGCCGCGACCTGGCTGAACGACCGTCCGGAACAGCGCGTGCCGATGTCGCGCCTGCGTGCGCGTATCGCCGAGCGTCTGCTCGAGTCGCAGCAGACCAACGCGATCCTGACGACGTTCAACGAAGTGAACATGGCTCCGGTCATGGAACTGCGTAACAAGTACAAGGACAAGTTCGAGAAGGAACATGGCGTGAAGCTCGGCTTCATGTCGTTCTTCGTGAAGGCAGCTGTCCACGCGCTGAAGAAGTTCCCGCTCGTGAACGCGTCGATCGACGGTAACGACATCGTCTACCACGGCTACTTCGACATCGGTATCGCTGTCGGCTCGCCGCGCGGCCTCGTCGTGCCGATCCTGCGCAACGCGGATCAACTGAGCCTCGCCGAGATCGAAAAGAAGATCGCCGAGTTCGGCCAGAAGGCGAAGGACGGCAAGCTGTCGATCGAGGAAATGACGGGCGGTACGTTCTCGATCTCGAACGGCGGTGTGTTCGGCTCGATGCTGTCGACCCCGATCATCAACCCGCCGCAGTCGGCCATCCTCGGCGTGCACGCGACGAAGGAGCGTCCGGTCGTCGAAAACGGCCAGATCGTGATCCGTCCGATCAACTACCTCGCGCTGTCGTACGACCACCGCATCATCGACGGCCGCGAAGCCGTGCTGTCGCTCGTCGCGATGAAGGATGCGCTGGAAGATCCGGCACGTCTGCTGCTCGACCTGTAAGCCGAGTTTCACTGCATTGACCCGCACCGCACGGGCGCGCCACACGCGTGGCCCGTGCGGTTGCACAAGAAGAAAGGATTGTCATGTCCAAGGAATTTGACGTCGTCGTGATCGGCGCCGGCCCCGGCGGCTACATCGCCGCGATCCGCGCCGCGCAGCTCGGCAAGACCGTTGCCTGTATCGAGAAGTGGAAGAATCCGGCCGGCGCGCTGAAGCTCGGCGGTACGTGCCTGAACGTCGGCTGCATTCCGTCGAAGGCGCTGCTCGCGTCGTCGGAAGAGTTCGAGAACACGTCGCACCACCTGGCCGACCACGGCATCACGGTCGACGGCGTGAAGATCGACGTCGCGAAGATGCTCGGCCGCAAGGACGCGATCGTCGAGAAGATGACGAGCGGGATCGAGTTCCTGTTCAAGAAGAACAAGATCACCTGGCTGAAGGGCCATGGCAAGTTCACCGGCAAGACCGACGCCGGCGTGCAGATCGAAGTGAGCGGCGAAGGTGAAACCGAAGTCGTCACCGCGAAGAACGTGATCATTGCGACGGGCTCGAAGGCGCGTCACCTGCCGGGCATCCCGGTCGACAACAAGATCGTGTCGGACAACGAAGGTGCACTGACGTTCGACGCGGTGCCGAAGAAGCTTGCCGTGATCGGCGCAGGCGTGATCGGCCTCGAGCTCGGCTCGGTGTGGCGTCGCCTGGGTGCCGAAGTGACGGTGCTCGAAGCGCTGCCGGCGTTCCTCGGCGCAGCTGACGAAGCGCTCGCGAAGGAAGCGGCCAAGCTGTTCAAGAAGCAGGGCCTCGACATCAACCTCGGCGTGCAGATCGGCGAAGTGAAGGCGACCGCGAACGGCGTGTCGATCGCCTACACGGACAAGGACGGCAACGCGCAGACGCTCGACGCCGACCGCCTGATCGTGTCGGTCGGCCGCGTGCCGAACACCGACAACCTCGGCCTCGAGGCAATCGGCCTGAAGGCGAACGAACGCGGCTTCATCGACGTGGACGACCACTGCCGCACGGCAGTGCCGAACGTGTACGCGATCGGCGACGTGGTGCGTGGCCCGATGCTCGCGCACAAGGCGGAAGACGAAGGCGTGCTGGTCGCGGAAGTGATCGACGGCCAGAAGCCGCACATCGACTACAACTGCATTCCGTGGGTGATCTACACGTACCCGGAAATCGCATGGGTCGGCAAGACGGAGCAGCAGCTGAAGGCGGAAGGCCGCGAGATCAAGTCGGGCAAGTTCCCGTTCTCGATCAACGGCCGCGCGCTCGGCATGAACGCGCCGGACGGCTTCGTGAAGATGATCGCGGACGCGAAGACCGACGAACTGCTCGGCGTGCACGTGATCGCGGCGAACGCGTCGGACCTGATCGCGGAAGCCGTTGTGGCGATGGAATTCAAGGCGGCGTCGGAAGACATCGCCCGCATCTGCCATCCGCACCCGTCGATGTCGGAAGTGATGCGCGAAGCGGCGCTCGCCGTCGACAAGCGCTCGCTGAACAGCTGAGCGCGGTGTAGCGCCGGCCGGCAATCGGCCAGCGCAGCCGTCTCATGACGAGGGCGGGCGGGATTTCCCGTCCGCCTTCGTTTTTTCCGGTTTGCCCGATGAACGTCACCGAATACTACACGCGCGAACTGACCACGCGCGGCTATCAGTCCGATCCCGCGCAGCGCGCGGCCGTCGATCGCCTGCAGGAATGCTTCGACGAGTGGGTCGAGTACAAGGCGCGTCGCTCGAACGCGTTCAAGAAGCTCATCAATCATCCCGACCTCCCGCGCGGTGTCTACATGTGGGGCGGTGTCGGTCGCGGCAAGAGCTTCCTGATGGACAGCTTCTACGCGGTCGTGCCCGTGCAGCGCAAGACGCGCCTGCATTTCCACGAATTCATGCGCGAAGTGCACCGCGAGCTCGAGGAACTGAAAGGGCAGGCCGATCCGCTCGACGAACTCGCACGGCGCATCGCGAAGCGCTACCGGCTGATCTGCTTCGACGAGTTCCACGTGTCGGACATTGCCGATGCGATGATCCTGTACCGTCTGCTCGACCGCCTGTTCAACAACGGCGTGCAGTTCGTGATGACGTCCAACTACGATCCCGACGACCTGTATCCGGACGGCCTGCATCGCGACCGTATGCTGCCGGCGATCGCGTTGATCAAGTCCAGGCTCGATGTGCTCAACGTCGACGCGGGCGTCGATTATCGCCAGCGCACGCTCGCGCAGGTGAAGATGTATCACACGCCGCTCGGTGCGGATGCCGATCGCGAATTGCGGCATGCGTTCCAGAAGCTCGCTGCCGTTCCCGATGAAAGCCCGCTCCTGCATATCGAGAAGCGCGAGCTGAAGGCGCTGCGCAAGGCGGACGGCGTCGTATGGTTCGACTTCGCGACGCTGTGCGGCGGCCCGCGCTCGCAGAACGACTATCTCGAGCTCGCGAGCCGCTTCCACGCGATCGTGCTGTCCGAGGTGCCGCAGATGTCGCCGCGGATGGCGTCCGAGGCGCGCCGCTTCACGTGGCTCATCGACGTGCTGTACGACCACAAGGTCAAGCTGCTGATGTCCGCGGCGGTGCCGGCGGAGCAGTTGTACGTCGAAGGCCCGATGGCCAACGAGTTTGCGCGTACGGTCTCGCGAATCGTCGAGATGCAGTCGAAGGAATACATCGAAACGCCGCGCCGCATCGTCGATACGTCGTTGACCTGAGTGCGATTTCCGGCAATTGACGGGATTCAAACGTCAATTCCGGTCAAATTAAGGCAATCTCGGGGTATTTTCGGATTTGTCTTATATTCATTGTTGAGGTGAGCCGATATCGTTGTGTCATGGTTACTAAGGCTGGAGATGTCCATGACACCGTATCGCGATCTGACCGACCAAGAGTGGCGCTGCGTAGCGTCGCTTCTGCCCGAAATGCAGCCGCGCACCGAGTTGCGCGGCCGTCCGTTGGCCAATACGCGTGCCGTCCTGAACGGCGTGCTCTGGGTGATCTACAGCGGCGCAACGTGGTCGGCCATGCCGCGCCGTTACCCTTCCTACCAAACTTGCCATCGTCGCTTCAAGGTCTGGCACGAGACGGGCACGTTGATGAGTGTCATGCGTGAACTCTATGGCGACGCAGGTGTGAATCTGTGCAACGAGTTGTCCACGCGGATGCGCAAGCACACGCAATCGAAGGCGGCGGAAGCACGCAGCAATGTGGCGCCCGCGTATCGCGCACCTGGCAGCTATGTGTCGGACACGCTGAAGCATGCAGCGTGATGTTCCTCAGTTCCCGCGACGCACACACCAAAAGAAAATCGGCCTGACGACTTCGTCGCAGGCCGATTTTTTCATTGAGCCGCGCGTTTAAGCGCGAGCCGCATTATTGCTGGCGAACCCAGGTCTGCGAACGACCGAGCAGCGACACGCCGATGTAACCGCGCACGACGAGTTTCTGGCCGCCGTCTTCAAGCGTCATCTTGCACTTGTAGACCTTGCCGTTCTCCGGGTCGAGAATGTTGCCGCCGTCCCAGTGGTCGCCTTCCTTCTTCATGGCCTTGATGATCGTCATGCCCTTGATGAGCTGATCCTTGCGCTCGTCCGTGCAGGCAGTGCAGCGGCGATCGGGCGTATCGTTCGCGCCGAGGCCCTTGACGACCTTGCCGGTCAGCGCACCGTCACCGTCCTCGGCGATCTGCACGAGTGCCTTCGGCTGATGCGTGTTGTCGTCGATCGTCTGCCACATGCCGATGGGGTTGTCTGCTTGTGCGAACGTGGGGGCAGCGCAAGCGAGCAGTACGCCGGCGATGGCGATTGCACGAAACGGGCGGGTCAGTTGAATCATTGTCGTCCTCCTTGTTTTGCATGTCGTGTTCGATTTGCCCGCACGACCGTCTGCATGGGGCGGGCATGTTGCGAGCTTCGCCAGAATACGTGAAACAACGCGCCACGTTTGATAGAGGGGACTCTAATCGAAACAGCCCGCGTGGCGCGGGCTGTTTGGTGACCGATCAGTTGAGCTGATACGAAAATGCGGCGTTGATGCGTGGGCTGCGTGATGCGCTTTCGACTGGCGCGTCACCCACCGGCTTCGCGACGTTCAGGTCGAGGCTATAGAAGCGGCTGTCCGTGAAACGCACGCCGATGCCGACCGACGACATGCGGTTCGGCGACGGTGTACCCGAGTGCAGGTACACACGCGCCATGTCGTAGGCGATGTATGGCGTAACGGATTTCATATACGTCCAGCCCGGCGTGAAGCCGCGGTTGACCTCCAGCGACATCCCCCATCCCGAGTCACCCGACGCTTCGCCCGGCTGATAGCCGAGCGCGTAGCGCGTCGAGCCGAACGAGATCTGCTCGGACGTCGGCAGTGAGTCCGGGCTGTATTGCCCGGTCAGCGACACCGACGTGCCGATCCGGAACGGCCATTCGTTGGTTTGCGTGAAGGTCGCGCCGGTGCGAACGAAGGTCAGTGATGTCGGGTCGGCGTACGTATACGTCGTGCCGTTAACCAGGCCGGTCTGCGATTTCGATGCGCCGAGGATGTCGAATGCCTTTGCGACGTTGACGCTCAGTTTTCGCACCTGCTTCGGTTGTACGCTCGTGTAGTCGAGCTGCAATTGCAGTACGCGGACCTGCGACCTGTTGTCGAGGGTATTGCCGTTGATCTTGTTCTGATAGTTGTCTTCGTTATGCGCTGCATAGCCCGACACCGTGCCGAGCAGGCTGCGCTGGTTGTTCAGAAGTATTGGGTAGGATGCCGAAAGACCGAGCTTCTCGCTTTTTACGGTTCGCTGGACAGTCGACGGCAGCCCCGGATTGTCAGTCGGCTTGCCGCGATACGTGCTCGCGTCGAGGCGCGTGATCAGGCCGCTGCTGCCCACGGGTACCGCGCCGCTGAATGCGACGTAGGTCTGCTTGTCGCGCCCCGGCGGCGCCAGAGCGGAAATGCTCAGTTGCTCGCCGAACGACGTGAGGCCGTTTTCGGTCGCGGTGATGAGACCCTGGACGCCCGGGTGGTTGAAGTCAATACCGGTGCTGACGTTGAACGGCTTGCGGTCTACCGCGAGTTCGAGCGTCGTGGCACCGTCGGTGGTTTGCGGCGGTGGTACGTTCGCCTTTACCGTGAGGCCGGGCAACAGGCCGAACGTGTTCACGTAGCGTTCGAACGTCGCGCGGCGCAGCGGGCGATCGGCAGTGATATGCGCGGCGATCGCACGAATCTTCGATTCCATCGCACCGGGCTTGCCGGTGACCTTGACGTCCGACACATAGCCTTCGACAACCGTGATGCGCACGACGCCGTTCTCGAACGTCTGTGCAGGAACGAACGCGAACGACAGCGCGAAGCCGCGATCCTGGTACAGCTTCGTCACGCCGTTGGCCGTTTCGATCAGATCGCCGATCGTGATGTCCTTGCCGACGAGAGGGGTGAAGCGACGCGAGATTTCGTCGAACGGCACGGACTTCACGCCTTCGACCTGGAATGTGGTCGGCGTCAGGTGACGCGACAGCAGCTCCTGCAACTGCGGCGCCTGCGGTGCGACCTGCACGGTCACGTTCGGGCCGGTTTTCGGCGCGTTGATCTGGGGCAGGGAGTCGAGCGGGTTACCTCCGACGCGCGTTTGTGCATGTGCCGTGCCTGCTGCCGCGATGGCGAGCAGCATCATCCATCGGTCGAGTCTGGATTTCATTGTTCTTCCTCGTTGGCCTTGCTTTTCGTCTTCTTTGTAATGCCGGCGCGCGACACCAAGGTGCCGCGCGCCGCGTGCCGCAATGCCGGTTGTGTTTGTACGGTCGCGCCATCCGCTCCGGCTGCGAAGGTGCGACCGTCCTCCTTACTTGCCAACGCTACCCAGCGTACCCAGCAATCCCGTTACCGGCGCCAGCAGACCGGTCGAGCCGCCGCCCGACGTTGCCGAACCCGTGACGCTGCCGACCAGCGACGTGACCGGTGCGAGCGGGCTCGCTCCCCCCGATCCTGCTGCGCCGCCAACTGCTCCGGTGACAGTATTCAGCAAACCGGTGACAGGCGCGAGAGGGTTTGCACTGCCTGCACCACCCGTTGCGCCACCGAGCGTGCCCGTGACCGTCGACACGAGATTCGTGACGGGGGCGAGCGGGCCGCCGCTGCCGCCCGCTGCACCGCTCAGTGCACCGGTGACGGTGGAGACGAGGCCCGTGACGGGCGCGAGCGGGCTGCTGCCCGAACCGCCGGTCGCGCCGCCGAGTGCGCCCGTGAGCGAGCCGAGCGGCGTCGAGCCGAGACCCGACAGCAGGCCGCCGAGCGGATTCGTCGAGCCGGAACCCGACGACGTGCCGTTCTGTACGGTCGCCGTCGAGCCGCCGACGAGGCTCGTGATCAGGCCGGGGATCGGTGCCGCGCCGTTCGGGCCGTTCGGGTTCACGAGGCCACCCGCGTTGGTCACGGTGTTGCCGACCGCAGTGACGAGCTGGCCGACATCGCCGACGAGCGGCTGGCTCGACGTGCCGCCGACCTGCTTGCCGGCCGAGCTGATCGCGCCGCCGACCTGGCCGAGCAGGCCCGAGACGGGTTGGCCGAGACCGGTCGTCGTGCCGACCTGTTGCGTGACCTGGCCGGCGGTGATCACGAGCGGCGTGATCGCCGAGCTGAGCGGCTGCGTCACCTGCTGCACGGCGCCCGACGACAGCGTCGAGCCGATCGTCGTGCCGGCGGCCGTCAAGCCGTTGGCCACCGTATCAAGCACGGTGCCGACCGGGGTCGTGACGGGCGCGAGCGGTGCGAGCTGGCCGGCGCCGAGCGCCTTGACCGTCGAGCTCAGGCCGGACACCGTGTTGCTCGTCGCGCCGACCACGTTGCCGAGGCCTGCGACGGTCGTGCCGACCGGATCCTTGGTCGTGCCGATCTGTCCCAGCCCGTTGCTCACGGCATCGGCCGCTGCGCCGACGATCGTGCCCGTGCTGGAGAGCGTGCTGCCGACCCCCTTCGTTACGCCGTCGCCGAGACCCGGCACGCTGATGTTGCCGACCGTGCTGCCGAGGTCGGTGGCCGTCTGGCCAACCGTGCTGACGACGCCCTTGGTGCCGGTCGACGTGCCGCTGGTGCCGCTCGTGCTCGGCGTGCCGCTCGTGCTCGGGTTGTTGTTGTTGCTGCTGGTCGGCGGCGAGCTGACGCCGCCGCCGCCGCAGGCGGCCAGCAGGCAGGCGGCGGCGAAGGCCGTGAGGGGCACGCGCCATTGGCGCACGGCGGCGGTCGTGAGAGAACGTTGCTGGGACATGATTGACTCCTCGCTGTCTTGTCGATTGATGGATGTTGGTTTACTTGCCGTGCGTGCCGCCGAGCAGGCCGCCGATCAGCGACGTGACGGGCGCGAGCGGATTCGACGACGAGCCACCGTTCGTGACGGCACCCGTGCCGCCGGTCAATGCCGGCGCGCCGACCGCGTTGGTCACCGTGGACACGACGTTCGTCACCGGGGCGAGCGGGCTGCTGCCGCCTGCACCGCCCGTCACGCCGCCG
>NZ_JAAGPE010000248.1:0-13654 GCF_017104605.1 Burkholderia sp. Ac-20384
TCGCTCACCTTCATCGCCGCGAAGCCCGGCCTCTACACCGGCGAGGGCCGCGATCTCGCCGGCGAGATCGACGTCGCATCGCTCGACGTCGCGCCACCCGCCGCGCCGGCCATCGTGCTGAACGCGCCCGCCCGATTCGCCGCCGCCCTGCCCGCGCGCGCATTCGCGTCCCACACGGGCACGTTCGGCCGCCTCGCTGTGCTCGTCGGCGACACGGGCACGTGCGGCGCGCCGATCCTGGCTGCCCGCGCCGCGCTGTTCACCGGTGCCGGCAAGGTGCACGTCGGCTTCCTCGGCGCCGGCGCACCGCCGTACGACCCACCGTTCCCCGAACTGATGCTGCATCCGGCCGACGGCCTCGATCTCGACGCGATGACCGCCATCGCGGCCGGCTGCGGGCTTGGCACGCGCGAAGCCGCGGCGACGCTCGTGCGCGACGTGCTCGCGCACGATGCCGCGACGCTGCTCGATGCCGATGCGCTGAACCTCGTCGCGACACATGCCGATCTCGCGACCGCCGTCGCCACGCGCGGTACGCGCGGCAATCCGTGCGTGCTGACGCCGCATCCGCTCGAAGCCGCCCGGCTGCTCGGCAGCGACACGCCGACGATCCAGCGCGACCGCGTCGCGGCCGCGCATGCGCTCGCGGCACGTTATGCGGCGAATGTCGTGCTGAAAGGCTCGGGCACGGTGATTGCGGCGCCCGACGGCCGCGTGACGATCAATCCGACCGGCAATGCGGCGCTCGCCACCGGCGGCACCGGCGATGTGCTCGGCGGCCTGATCGGCGCATTGCTCGCGCAGCACGTCGCACCGTACGAAGCGGCGCTCGCGGGCGTCTACCTGCACGGCCTCGCGGCCGACACGCTGACCGCACACGGCACCGGCCCGGCCGGACTCACGGCCGGCGAACTCGCGCCGATGGTACGCACGCTGATCAATCGCCTTTTTTATGCGTCGCCGCGCGCCGACACGTAACGCCGCTATACTGACTGCCCCGCCGCACGGCGGGCCCTCTCGTCCGCCGGCCTTCCGATCCCGATGAGCCGGCGCGGCATTCCTCCCGATTCACGCTTCACTCGAACCGCCATGACGCTGAATTCGCTCCCCGCCTGGACTGCCCTTCAATCCCACTTCGAGCAAATCCGCCACGCTCGCCTGCGCGACTGGTTCGCGCCGGAAAACGACCACACGCCGACGCGTGCCGAACGCTTCACGATTCCGGGCGGCGGTCTCGCGGCCGATTTCTCGAAGAACCGCATCAACGACGACACGCTGCGCCTGCTCGTACAGCTCGCGCGCGACGCGGGCGTCGAAGCCCGCCGCGACGCGATGTTCGCGGGCGAGATCGTCAACCCGACCGAAGGCCGGGCCGCGCTGCACACCGCGCTGCGCGCGACCGATCCGCAAGCGCCGTTCCACGCACAGATCAGCGCCGAGCGCGCGAAGATGGCGACCTTCGCGCGCGCCGTGCGCAGCGGCACGTGGACGGGCTACACCGGCAAGCGCATCCGCCACGTGATCAATATCGGCATCGGCGGCTCCGACCTCGGGCCGAAGATGGTCGTGCATGCGCTGCACCACGTCGCGACGCCCGAAATCACCACGCACTTCGTGTCGAACGTCGACGGCGCCGATCTCGCGCGCGTGCTCGAACAGGTCAATCCCGAGGAAACGCTCGCGATCATCGTGTCGAAGACCTTCACGACGCTCGAGACGATGACGAACGCACGCTCGCTGCGCGACTGGTTCGTCGCGCGCGGCTGCCCCGAGGACGCGCTCGCGAAGCACTTCGTCGGCGTGTCGGCGAATCCGGCCGAAGTCGTGAAGTTCGGCATCGCCGCGGACAACGTGTTCGAAATGTGGGACTGGGTTGGCGGCCGCTATTCGCTGTGGTCGGCAGTCGGCCTGTCGATCATGATCGCGATCGGCCCCGAGCAGTTCGACGAGCTGCTGGCCGGCGCGAACGACATGGATCGTCATTTCCGTGAAGCGCCGCTCGAGCGCAACCTGCCTGTGCTGCTCGGCCTGATCGGCATCTGGTACCGGAATTTCTTCGGTTCGCAGAGCTATCTCGTCGCGCCGTATTCGGAAGCGCTGCACTACCTGCCGTCGTACCTGCAGCAGCTCGAAATGGAGAGCAACGGCAAATCCGCGCGCCTGGACGGCACCTTCGTCGACTACCCGACGTCGGCCGTCACGTGGGGCGAGCCGGGCACCAACGGCCAGCATGCGTTCTTCCAGATGCTGCACCAGGGGCCGACGATCGTGCCGATCGACTTCATCGCGGTGCTGACGCCCGAGCATCCGCTCGCGAGCCATCATCCGAAGCTGCTGGCGAACTGCTTTGCGCAGAGCGAGGCACTGATGCTCGGCCGCACGCTCGACGAAGCACGCAAGGTCGCAGGTCCGGGCAAGGAAGCGCTCGCGCCGCACCTGACGTTCCCGGGCAACCGCCCGACGACGACGCTGCTCGTCGATGCGCTGACGCCGCGCACGCTCGGCGCGCTGATCGCGCTGTACGAACACAAGGTGCTCGTGCAGGCAACGGTGTGGGACATCAATCCGTTCGACCAGTGGGGCGTCGAGCTCGGCAAGATTCTCGGCAAGGTGGTGGAAGCCGACCTGTCGGCCGAGTCGGTCGATTCGACGAAGCACGACTCGTCGACCACTGCGCTGATCGAGCGCGCCCGCGCAGCGTTGAAGCGCTGACGCAACGGCGTCATGCCGATGCCGGCCGCGCAGCCCTGCCTGCGCGGCCGGCCGCTAAATTCAGGTGCCGCGCTGCTCCGCATGCGGCTCGACGATGCGTCCCGCGTCGATCGTCACAGTCGTCGCGCAGCGGCGCGCGAGTTCGACATCGTGCGTGACGAGCACGAGCGTGGCACCATGCGTGCGGTTCAGCTCGAACATCAGGTCGATGACCGCATGGCCCGTAGCCGCATCGAGGCTGCCGGTCGGCTCGTCGGCGAACAGGATCGCCGGGCGCGTGACGAATGCGCGCGCAAGCGCGACACGCTGCTGCTCGCCCCCGGACAACAGCTTCGGATAGTGCGCGGTGCGCTCGCCGAGACCGACCTGCACGAGCAACGCCCGGGCACGATCGGCTGCTTCACGCGCGCTGATGCCGCCCTGCAGCTCGAGCGGCAACATCACGTTCTCGAGCGCCGTGAGGTGCGGCATCAACTGGAACGACTGGAACACGAACCCGACTGCGCCGTTGCGCAGCGCCGCGCGCGCATCCTCGTCGAGCTGGTCGAGCGCGCGACCGAGCAGGCGAACCGTGCCGCTCGTCGCGCTGTCCAACCCTGCAAGCAGGCCGAGCAGCGTCGATTTACCCGACCCCGACGCGCCGACGATCGCGAGGCTGCTGCCTGGCTGCACGGCGAGCGTGATGCCGTCGAGGATCGTCAGCTCGCCCGTTGCATCGGCGACCCGCTTGCACACGTCATGGACTTCGATGATCGGATCGGTAATCTTGAACATGGACACGACATTTCGCTGGAAAAGACGCGCGGCGTTCGCCGCGCTGCTGGGCACCCTGCTGGCCGCCACCGTACCGGCACGCGCTGCGACGACGCCGGCCGCGACATCGGGCCAGCCCGTGATCGTCGTGCTCGGCGACAGCCTGTCGGCCGAATACGGGTTGCCGCGCGACACCGGCTGGGTGGCATTGCTGCGGCAGCGACTCACGACCGAGCGAATCGATTATAGCGTCGCGAACGCCAGCGTCAGCGGCGACACCACGAGCGGCGGCCGAGCGCGGCTGCCCGCGGTGCTGCAGCGGCTCAAGCCGTCGATCATCGTCGTCGAGCTCGGTTCGAACGATGCGCTGCGCGGCGTGCCGCTCGCCACGACCGAACAGAACCTGCGCGACATCATCGCCGGCGCACGACAGGCGCGGGCGAAGGTCGTGCTGGTCGGCATGTACGTGCCACCCAATTACGGCCCCGACTACACGCAGGAGTTCCACGCCGTCTATACGCGGCTGTCGAAGGATCTCGGCGTGCCGCTCGTGCCGTTCCTGCTGGCCGGCATCGAGAACAAGCCGGAGTTGTTCCAGGCCGACCAGATGCATCCCGCGCAGCAGGCGCAGGGCATTCTGCTCGACAACGTCTGGCCGGCGCTGAAACCGCTGCTCGGCAAGCCGCGCGGCTGACGCCACCGCCCCGACCGGAAAACAAAAGCCCCGCATGAAGCGGGGCTTTTTTGTTGCGTGCGAAACGACGCTCAGTTGTCGCCGTCCTGCGACTGGCCGGCCGTCGAGCCGTACAGCTTCACCTTCGAGCGATCGCGCAGCGCGGCGAGATACGCTTCGCCTTCGCTTTGCGCGTCGACCTGCGCCATCTGCTGCTGCGCGGCCGCCAGTTGCTGCGGATCGACCGCCGAACCCGGGATCACCGCGTTGACACGGTAGATCGCGTAGCCGTCCGCGCCGAGATCGACACCGACGTACGCGGGCAGCGTCTTCGCGTCGACCTTGTACACGGCGCTCAGCGCAGCCGGCGTCAGGCCCTGCGACTGCGTGCGCGAGACCTTCTGCGCGGCAGCGAACCCGTCGGCCGACTTCGACTTCTGCAGCTCGGCGAGCTTCGCCGCGCCGTCCTTCTTCGCGAGTTCAGCAGCCTGCTCGGCGACGACCTTCTGGCGCACGACGTCCTTGATCGCGTCGAGCGCGGGCACGGCAGCCGGCTTGTAGTCGGTCACGCGCGCCGAGATCAGCGTGTTGTTGCCGATGTCGATCGCCTGCGTGTTGTTCTGGCTCTTCACCGAGTCGTTGGCGAACACGGCGGCCAGGAACTTCGGATTGTTCAGCGGGCTCGTCGGCGGCAGCTGCGGATTCGGCGTCGGCGTGACGGTGGCCGTCTGGATCGTCAGCTTGTACTTGTCCGCGGCCGGCTGCAGCGTCTTCGCCTTTTCGTAGACGGTGGACGTGAAGCCTTCCGCGTTGTCCGTGAACGCCTTCGATGCGTACTGCTGCTTCAGTTCCGCGGCGATCTGGTCCTTCACGTCAGCGAACGGCTTGACGGCCGCCGGCTTCACTTCCGTTGCCTTCAGGATGTGGAAGCCCAGATCCGACTGCACGACACCGCTCACGTCACCCTGCTTGAGCGCGAACGCGGCATCGTCGAACGCCTTGCCGCCCGCCGTCGAGCCGCGCGTGATGAAGCCGAGGTCGCCGCCCTTCGCCGCCGACGGTGCGTCCTGCGAGCTCTTCTGCGCGACCTGCGCGAACTGGTCAGGATGCGCCTTCACGTCGGCAAGCAGTTGCTCGGCCTTCGTCTTCGCTGCCGTCTTGTCGGCCGCGCTTGCGCTGCCCGGCGCAGCGATGAAGATGTGGCTCACGCGAACCTGCGCTTCGGTGCGGAAGTGCGTCGGGTTGTCGTCGTAGAATTTCTTGATGTCCGCATCGGTCGGCTGCGCGCTCGCGGCCGCTGCGGCCGGCGAATAGACGAGGTACTGGATCGTCGCGGTCTCCGGCGTCGCGAAGCTCTGCTTGTGCGCGTCATAGTACGCGGCGAGCTGTGCATCGGTCGGCTGGACCTTCGCTGCGAAGTCGCTTGTCTTCAGCACGAGCGCCTGCACTTCGCGCTGCTGCGCGGCGAGTTCGGACAGGCGTTGCGCGAGGCTCTTCGGCGTGAATGCGCTCGACACGATGCTGGCCGGAATCTGTTGCAGCGAGAGGCTGTAGCGCACGCGTTCCTGATACTGCTCGGGCGTCATCCCCTGGAACGACAGCAGCTGCGCGTAGCGCTCGACGTCGATCGAACCGTCGGGCTTCTTCAGCGACGCGATCATCGGGTCGCTCATCAGCGCGTCGCGCACGGCGTTGTCGGATGCGGTCAGGTGCAGACGTTGGGTCTCGTCGGCCAGCACGCGTTGCTGGATCAGGCCGTCGAGCACTTGCTTGCGGTGCTCGGGCGTATCGAACATCTTGATGTCGAACTGCCCGCCGAGCGCCTGACGCGCCTGGTCGATCTGCTGGCGGAACGCGCCGTCGAATTCGACCCGCGTGATCTTGTGCCCGTTGACTGCCGCGACGTTCGCGCTATCGTCGAAGAAGCCGCGGAAGCCTTGGATCCCGACGAAACCCAGCCCCGGCAACACGATCAGGAGCAGGAGCGCCATCATCAGGCGCTGGTGATTACGGAAGAAATCGAGCATGCGTGACGGGAAAATTGGACAAAACGACCGATATTACAACATACGGGGTGGGACGGGAGAAAAGCAGACGTGCTGCGGGCGAGTACGACGCGGCAAGCAGGCGCAGAAAACAAAAATGCCCGCATTGCGCAGGCATTTTTGCGTGAGCGGCGGAGCGAACGGAAGCCGCCTGCATCCTGGCGGTCACATCCCCCACTCCGCGGTTGCGTGCCCGATAGCGCGTCAGTCGGAAACGAAAATAAAAAAGCCCGCACAAGGCGGGCTTCTTCATTTCTTGGCGGAACGGACGGGACTCGCCTACATCCCGCAGGCCGCGGCTGCGCTTGCAAGCGCAGCCCTTCGAGTCCCGCCGGAAGCCGCGCAGGCGGCTTCCTCCACTCCGCAGTCACGCGCCCGCAGGCGGGCGCAACGAACGATACAAATGAAAAAGCCCGCACAAGGCGGGCTTTTTCATTTTCTGGCGGAGCGGACGGGACTCGAACCCGCGACCCCCGGCGTGACAGGCCGGTATTCTAACCGACTGAACTACCGCTCCTTGGTCTGGCTGAATCGTGAAACTGGTGGGTGCTGAGGGGTTCGAACCCCCGACCTACGCCTTGTAAGGGCGCCGCTCTACCAGCTGAGCTAAGCACCCGTTTCCGATTCGTTCTGGCTGCGATCTGCGTTTCGGCATCAACAACCAGCGAGCCCGCAAGTTTAATTCATCCCCGATCATTTTGCAAAGCCCTGACGTGAATTTTTTAAACACTCGCGCGCACGATTTCAAGGCGCATAAAAAAACCCGCGGCCATGCCGCGGGTTTCGTGAACAACCGTCAGGAAGGACGGTGTTCCGATGCTTAGTGCTTGACGAATTCCGTCGAGCCGGCATCCTTCGCCGCATCGGCGACCGGTGCCGCCGCCTTCGCCTCTTCTTCCGGCGGCAGCGGGGTCGGCGAACGCTCGAGCGCGAGTTCCAGCACCTTGTCGATCCAGCGGACCGGCACGATCTCGATCGCGTTCTTCACGTTGTCCGGAATCTCGGCGAGATCCTTCACGTTCTCTTCCGGGATCAGCACGAGCTTGATGCCACCGCGATGCGCTGCGAGCAGCTTCTCCTTCAGGCCGCCGATCGGCAGGACTTCACCACGCAGCGTGATTTCGCCCGTCATCGCGACATCGGCACGCACGGGGATACCCGTCAGCACCGATACCAGCGCGGTCGTCATCGCACCGCCGGCGGACGGACCGTCCTTCGGCGTCGCGCCTTCCGGCACGTGGATGTGGATGTCCTGCTTCTCGAACGCTTCGTCCTTGATGCCGAGACGACGCGAACGCGAGCGCACGACCGAACGTGCCGCCTCGACCGACTCCTTCATCACGTCGCCGAGCGAACCCGTACGAATCACGTTGCCCTTGCCCGGCATCACCGCGGCTTCGATCGTCAGCAGATCGCCACCGACTTCCGTCCACGCGAGGCCCGTCACCTGACCGACCTGGTTTTCCTTCGCCGCGAGGCCGAAGTCGTACTTGCGCACGCCGAGGAACGTATCGAGGTTTTCGCCGTCGACCTTGATCGCGCCCGATGCCTTCTTCAGCAGCAGCATCTTCACGACCTTGCGGCAGATCTTCGACACTTCCCGCTCGAGCGAACGCACACCGGCTTCGCGCGTGTAGTAGCGGATGATGTCGCGGATCGCCTGCTCGGTGACCTCGATCTCGCCTTCCTTCAGCCCGTTGTTCTTCTTCTGCTTCGGCAGCAGGTAACGCTGGGCGATGCTGACCTTCTCGTCTTCCGTGTAACCCGACAGACGGATCACTTCCATCCGGTCGAGCAGCGGCGGCGGGATGTTCAGCGAGTTCGACGTCGCGACGAACATCACGTCCGACAGGTCGAAGTCGACTTCGATGTAGTGGTCGGCGAACGTGTGGTTCTGTTCCGGATCGAGCACTTCGAGCAGCGCCGACGACGGATCGCCGCGGAAATCCATGCCCATCTTGTCGACTTCGTCGAGCAGGAAGAGCGGATTGCGCACGCCGACCTTCGTCAGGCTCTGCAGGATCTTGCCCGGCATCGAACCGATGTACGTACGGCGGTGGCCACGGATCTCGGCTTCGTCACGCACGCCGCCGAGCGCCATCCGGACGAACTTGCGGTTCGTCGCACGGGCGATCGACTGGCCGAGCGAGGTCTTGCCGACGCCCGGAGGCCCGACGAGGCACAGGATCGGTGCCTTGACCTTGTCGACGCGCTGCTGGACCGCGAGATACTCGAGGATCCGTTCCTTCACCTTCTCGAGGCCGAAGTGATCCTCGTCGAGCACCTGCTCGGCGTTCGACAGGTCGTTGTTGACCTTGCTCTTCTTGCGCCACGGCAAGCCGATCAGCGTGTCGATGTAGTTGCGCACGACGGTGGCTTCCGCCGACATCGGCGACATCAGCTTCAGCTTCTTCAGCTCGGCGTCGGCCTTCTTCTTCGCTTCCTTCGGCATGCGCGCGGCGTTGATGCGCTTCTCGAGTTCCTCGAGATCGGCACCCTCTTCGCCTTCGCCCAGTTCCTTCTGGATCGCCTTGACCTGTTCGTTCAGGTAGTACTCGCGCTGGCTCTTTTCCATCTGGCGCTTCACGCGCCCGCGGATGCGCTTTTCGACCTGCAGGATGTCGATCTCGGCTTCGAGCTGCGCGAGCAGGTGCTCGAGGCGCTCGATGACCGGGAACATCTCGAGGATGTGCTGCTTCTGGTCGAGTTTCAGCGGCAGGCGCTCGGCGATCATGTCGGCGAGGCGGCCTGCTTCGTCGATCCCCGACAGCGACGTGAGGATCTCCGGCGGGATCTTCTTGTTCAGCTTCACGTACTGGTCGAACTGCGACACGATCGCACGGCGCAGCGCTTCCGTTTCAGCGCTGTCGGCGTGATCGGGCTCGAGCGGCATCACTTCGCAGGAGAATTGCGTTTCCTGCTCTTCGATCGACAACGCCTTCGCGCGCTGCAGGCCCTCGACGAGCACCTTCACGGTGCCGTCCGGCAGCTTCAGCATCTGCAGGATGTTGGCGATACAACCGACCTCGTACATGTCCTTTTCGGTCGGTTCGTCCTTGGCCGCGGTTTTCTGGGCGACGAGCATGATGTGCTTGCCGCCTTCCATCGCTGCTTCGAGGGCCTTGATCGATTTCGGCCGGCCCACGAAGAGCGGAATCACCATGTGCGGGAAAACGACGACATCCCGCAGCGGCAGCAGCGGGAGCGTGATGCGTTCCGGCGGGAGAAGTTGGGTGCCTGACATTTCATTTCCCCATGAGTGGAATCAATTGTTCGGTAATTGAGGCCGCCACAACGAATTGCAAGCCTTCAAGTGCGGGAAATATTCGGTAAGAAAGTAACCACCGCGTGTCGAGTCAGAGTTACCCACAAGATAAACGAAAAAAAGCCGCCCACGGTCTCATGAACGGCCTTTTTCGCAGAACATCGTCGGCAAGCCGGTCAGTTCGAACCCGCCACCTTCGGCGTGTCCTCGTAGATCAGCAAAGGCTTGCCGTCTCCATCGATGACGTTCTCGTCGATGATGACTTTGCTGACCCCTTTCATCGTCGGCAGCTCGTACATCACGTCGAGCAACGCCTGTTCGATGATCGAACGCAAACCGCGCGCGCCGGTCTTGCGGCGGATCGCCTTGCGGGCGACTGCCTGCAGTGCGCCCGGCCGGATTTCCAGCTCGACGCGCTCCATCGCGAACAGCTTGTGATACTGCTTGACGAGCGCGTTCTTCGGCTCGACCAGGATCTTCATCAGCGCGGCTTCATCGAGCTTGCCGAGCGTCGCGACCACCGGCAGGCGGCCGATCAATTCGGGGATCAGACCGAATTTGATCAGGTCTTCCGGTTCCGTTTCGCGCAGCACTTCGCCCGCGTCGCGTTCCTGCTTGCTCTTGACCGTCGCGCCGAAGCCGATACCGGTTTTCTCGGTACGATCGGTGATCACCTTCTCGAGGCCATCGAATGCACCGCCGCAGATGAACAGGATGTTGGTCGTGTCGACCTGGATGAAATCCTGGTTCGGATGCTTGCGGCCACCCTGCGGCGGCACCGACGCCATCGTGCCCTCGACGAGCTTCAGCAGTGCCTGCTGGACACCCTCGCCCGACACGTCGCGCGTGATCGACGGGTTGTCCGACTTGCGGCTGATCTTGTCGATTTCGTCGATGTAGACGATCCCGCGCTGGGCCTTGTCGACCTCGTAGTTGCAGTTCTGCAACAGCTTCTGGATGATGTTCTCGACGTCCTCGCCGACGTAGCCGGCTTCGGTCAGCGTCGTCGCATCGGCGATTACGAACGGCACGTTGAGCAACCGCGCGAGCGTCTGCGCGAGCAGCGTCTTGCCGGAGCCCGTCGGGCCGATCAGCAGGATGTTGCTCTTCGACAGCTCGACGTCGTCCTTCTTGTCGAGATGCTTGAGGCGCTTGTAGTGGTTGTACACAGCCACCGCGAGGATCTTCTTCGCGCGCTCCTGGCCGATCACGTACTGATCGAGGATGTCGCGAATTTCCTGCGGGCTCGGGAGATCCGACCGGGACAGGCTGGCCTCGACGCCGGCGGCAGCCGCCTCGTCGCGAATGATTTCGTTGCAGAGGTCGATGCACTCATCGCAGATGAACACCGACGGGCCCGCGATGAGTTTTTTCACCTCATGCTGGCTCTTCCCGCAAAACGAGCAATACAACAGCTTCTCGCTGTTCGAACCTTTTTTGTCCGCCATGAATGTAGAGCCTCCGGACAGGTAAATGACATGATACGCCGAATGCTCCGAGCGCCGCGCCTAGGGCGCGACCGGAGCCGGCTGGATGCGCTTGCCGCAGATGCTCAAGGCGTTCGGGACGTCGCAGGGGCGCCGCACGAATCGGGGCGGCACCCCACTTAAGCTCACGGACGCTTCAACAGCACCTGATCGATCAGCCCGTACGCCTTCGCATCCTCGCTCGACATGAAGTTATCACGGTCGGTGTCGCGCGCGATGCGCTCGACGTCCTGGCCCGTGTGCTGCGCGAGCAACTGGTTCAGCCGCTCCTTCAGGTAGAGGATTTCGCGTGCCTGGATCTCGATGTCGGATGCCTGGCCGCGCGCGCCGCCGAGCGGCTGGTGAATCATCACGCGCGAGTTCGGCAGCGCGAAACGCTTGCCCTTCGCACCCGACGCAAGCAGGAACGCACCCATGCTGGCCGCGAGGCCCATGCACAGCGTCGACACGTCCGGCTTGATGAACTGCATCGTGTCGTAGATCGCCATGCCGGCCGACACCGACCCGCCCGGGCTGTTGATGTACAGGCTGATGTCCTTGTCGGGATTCTCGCTCTCGAGGAACAGCAGCTGCGCAACCACGAGGTTGGCGGTCTGGTCGTTCACTTCGCCGACCATGAACACCAGGCGCTCCTTCAGGAGGCGCGAGTAGATATCGTACGAACGCTCGCCGCGGCCGCTCGTTTCGACGACGATCGGCACCAGCCCCAGCGCTTGCGCCTCGAAACCCTGCGGCGCGTTCGAAGCAAGCATGTCCAGCAATTCAGCGCGAGTGATCATTCAATGAACCTTGTTCGAATGGAAAATTGAACGGAAGGAAGCCGCCCGCTCAATCGCCATATTAATGGCAACCGTGCGCTTGACGTAAAAACGGCGTGCGGGCCGTCGCTCCGACAGCCGGCACGCCGCTAGAGCAACACTTACGCTTGCGCCGATGCGCTCGCGAGTGCTTCGAAGCTCACTTCCTTGTCCGTCACCTTCGCCTTGCCCAGCACGAAATCGACGACGTTGCTTTCAACGACGAACGCTTCCATCTCGGCGAGGCGCTGCTGGTTCGAATAATACCAGCGGACCACTTCCTTCGGGTCTTCGTAGCTCTTCGCGAACTCGTCGACTTCCGCGCGGATCTGTTCCGGCTTCGCTTCGAGGCCGTTCGACTTCACCAGCTCGGCCAGCACGAGGCCCAGCTTCACGCGGCGTTCTGCCTGCTCGGTGAACATCTCGGCCGGGATCGGTGCGTCCTTCGCGTTCGGCACGCCGCGCTGCGCCAGGTCCTGGCGAGCCATTTCGACGAGGCGTTGCTGATCCTGCTCGATCAGCGCCTTCGGCACGTCGAGTTCGGAGATCTTCAGCAGCGCGTCCATCACCTGGTTCTTGACGATCGACTGCGTGCGGCGCTTCGCTTCACGCTCGAGGTTGTCCTTGATCTCGCCGCGCATCTTCGTGAGATCGCCGTCTTCGATGCCGAGCGACTTCGCGAATTCACCGTCGATTTCCGGCAGGTGCGGCCACTCGATCTTCTTCATCGTGACCGTGAATTGTGCCGTCTTGCCCGCGACGTCCTTGCCGTGGTAATCCTCCGGGAACGCCAGGTCGAACGTGCGCGATTCACCGACCTTCAGGCCCAGTGCCGCGGTTTCGAATTCCGGCAGCATGCGGCCTTCGCCGAGCACGAACGGGAAATCTTCGGCCGTGCCGCCCTGGAACGCGACGTCGTCGATCTTGCCGACGAAGTCGACCGTCACGCGGTCGCCGTTCTTGGCTGCCGTGTCCGCACCGCCGTCGCCGTGTTCGCCGGCTTCGCCGCGTGCGTGGAAGTGCACGCGCTGCTTGCGCAGGATGTCCAGCGTACGGTCGATTTCGGCGTCGCCGATCGACGTCGTCGAGCGCTCGACTTCAGCCGTCGCCAGATCGCCGATCTTGACTTCCGGGTAGACCTCGAACGTCGCGTCGAACGCGTATGCACCTTCAGCCTGCTCCTGCTTCGGCTCGAAGCTCGGCTGGCCGGCAACGCGCAGGTTTTCCGCGCGGCTGATCGTGAAGAATTCCTGGCCGATCTTGTCGCTCAGCACTTCTGCTTCGACCTGACCCGCGTACTGTTGCGCGACCATCTTCACCGGCACCTTGCCCGGGCGGAAACCCGGCATGCGCACGGTCTTCGCGAGTTTCTGGATACGGGCGTCGATTTCCTTCTGCACGGTGTCTTTCGGCAGGGAAATCGTCACGCGGCGTTCAAGCTTGCCGAGGTTCTCAACAACGTTAGCCATGGCTTCAATCGTCCTAAAATTATTCGAGCGAATCGGGTTTTCCTTGCCGTGCCTGCCTGCGGCGTGATGTGCGTCACATCCACTCGCCGCGCCGGAGCGCCACGCCATCCCTGCACGCGCCGGATGGCTAGCGCAAGCGGCTCGGAGCACGGCTTTGGCCGGAAGAATCGACTATTCTAGCAAACAATTTTCATCACACCGCCAGATCGGCGCGACGCGCACGCGTCTGCACCGCCTCGACAGCCCTCTGCACGGCAATGCACGCGGATCGTCGCTATGCCGAACGCCGTATCCACCACGGGCCCGCCATCCTGTAAGCTCCGATTGAGGGTAGGCCGCCGTCGCGACCCCAATATTCTTCACACCAATCACGCCTTCCGGAGACACCATGCCGCAACACCCGTCCGCGCCTGTCGTCGTCATCGCGCCCGATTCGTTCAAAGGCTCGCTTTC
>NZ_JAAGPE010000249.1:0-13709 GCF_017104605.1 Burkholderia sp. Ac-20384
TGACGCGCAGCAGCGTGCCGAGCACGAACAGGAACACGGTGACGGGCATCAGCGGCCGCGCGAGATCGGCGAGCGGCGGCACCAGCAGCCCGAGGCCGACGCCGCACGCAAGCACGGTCGGGCCGCGCCGCACCAGCGCGGCAATCAGCGCGCGCACGGGAGCACCTCGGGCCGGTGGTGAACGGTGGTGAAGCCGGGGCGGACAGCGGATGGCATGCGGTTTCCTCGAAAGGGGCGGGCCGGCACGGGATATTCGCCAGACTAATCCGGATCATTGGCGAAGTAAAATGATATAAGATGAATCAGTAACAAGAGAAAGTGATATGAACATCCCTCTGCTCGAAACCTTCCGGGCCGTCGTTCAGGAAGGCAGCGCGCTGCGCGCGGCCGAACGGCTCGGCTGCACGCAGTCGAACGTCACCGCGCGGCTGCGCCAGCTCGAGGAGTCGCTCGACGCGCCGCTGTTCGACCGGCATGGCAAGCGGCTGGTGCTGAACGATGCCGGGCGCCGGCTGATTCCGTATTGCGACCACATCCTGCGCCTCGTCGACGAAGCGACGCAGGTGGTGCGCGAGACGCCGGTCGCGCGCAGCTTCCGGCTCGGCTCGATGGAAAGCACGGCGGCCACGCGGCTGCCGGCGCTTGCCGCCGCGTTGAAGGCGCGCGATCCGGCGCTCGGCCTCGTCGTGCAGATCGGCAGCGAGCCGGATCTGGCCGACGCGCTGCTGCGTGGCCGGATCGACGCGGCGCTCACGGCGCGCGCGGTCGTCCGGCCCGGCTTGCGCTACGAGCCGGCGTTCGCCGAAGAGATGGTGCTGGTGAGCGCGGCCGCGCTCACGCGGCGGCAGGTGCTGGCCGACAACCCGGTGCGGCTGCTCGCGTTTCACGACGGCTGCCCGTATCGCGCGGTCGCGGAGCACTGGCTGAGGGCGCGCGGCATCGCGATCGAGTCGGTGGCGTCGTTCGGCACGTTCGGCGCGATCCTCGGCTGCGTGGCAGCCGGCATGGGCGTCGCGATCCTGCCGAAGCGGATCACGACCGAGCACGTGGCGCGCAAGGAACTGCGGGCGCACGCGTTCGACGATCTCGACAGCGTGACGACCTATCTCGTCACGCCTGAAGAAGCGCCCGCGCTGCCCGAGCTCGACGCATTGCGCGCGGTGCTCGGCCGGCAGGCGGGGGCGTTGCTCGCGGGTTAGCGCACCGCGCGTGTGGCGCCGATTCGCCGACCGTCGCGATCAACGCGCTGATCGCGAACGGCAGCGGCTCGGTGCGCCGGCGTTTCGACATCGAAGCGATCGACCGGTCGCCGAACAATCCGCCGCGGCTGCCGCGTGCCGCTTGCAGTAACGCTTACGTGATCGGCCACTGCAGAATCACGATCCCGTCGTTGTAGTCGGCATCGGCGCCGTCCTCTGCGCCGAGCCAGCCGAGCCAGACGGTGTCGCCCGCGGACAGCGGCGCGAGGCGCGCATCGGTCGCGGATTGCCTGCCGTTGGCCGAGGCCTCGATGCGGATCTTGCCGCCTTTCGAATTCAACGTGAACAACCTGACGCCGTCTTCGCTATTGCCGACGAACGATGCGGCCGGTTCCGGCGCATCGTCGATGAAGAGCTTAAGGTCCTGCCGGTCGGCGGCATTCGCGTAGAAGATTGCCTTGAACGCGGTATTCGGCGGCAGCGAGAAGTTGCCGTTACGATCCGACGACGGCTTGAAACCGGGCTGCTTCGTGTCCGGTTGGCTCCCGGCGATCTCGATCGACGTTTCCCAGCGGAAATAGCCGGATACGGTGCCGTCGCGGTCGCACACGGCGAAATCGGCCGTACACGTGGTCGCGCCCGCGGCGAGCACGTCGCTGCGCCAGTAGTGATCCTTCATCGGCCGGCACGACGGATGCAGCAGGTCGTCGGCATCCGGCACGGCGGTGGCCGCATCGCGTACTTCGAGTTCGATCGGCGCGACGATGCCCGCATCCTTCAACGCGAACCGGATGAACAGCACGCTCACCTCGGCGCGCAGGGCCAGCGCGGTTTCGCGCAGGTGCAACTGGTCGCCCGGCGACAGGCCGGCAAAGAGGCGGCTGTCGTTGTGGCCGAGCTGCGTGGCGTCGCCGGGGCTCACCACATAGAGGTGCCGGCCGTCGATCACGGTCGGTGCGGCGGGGTCCCGGCTCGCCTCGGGGTAGGCCGACAGCAGCGTGACGGCGTCGACGATCACCAGCACATCGCAACGAAGACCAGACATGAGCGCTTCCTCCGCAACTAGTGGATGATGCGGGCAGCCGCCGTGCGGCCGCCCGCCTGCTGCGATCAGTTATGGATCGAGATGAACGGATCCCAGGAGAAGCAGCCCTGGCTCTGGCAGTTGCGATCGATGATCTGGAACTGGAAGTGGTAGGTCACGCGGCCGACCTTCAGGCATTCCGACGACCAGTAGTAATTCGCGACCTTCTGGCAGGTCGGCACCTCGGGCTTGCTCGTGTTCGGCACCGGGATGGACGCTTCCGCGACGCGCGGCGTCGGCGTCGAAATCAGTTCGTTGCCGACGTTGCCGACGAACTTGTAGAACACCACCTGGTTCTCGAAGCCCAGCGACAGGCTCGTTTCACGCCAGCGGATCAGGTCGCCGACCTGCGCCTTCAGGTCGAGTTCGCCGCCCGCCTGCCCGGAGATGACGTTGTCCTGGTTGGTCACCATATACACATAGCGCCAATCGATCAGCGTCGGTGCGGCCGGATTCTTGCTGGGATTCGGATATTTTTTGAGAATGGTTTCGGTGTCGAAAGAGACGAGCACATCGGTGACGCGTGACATAGAAGCTCCCGTTTGAATGAATGGGACTTATTGTTGCGCGAATTTCTTCGTGCGGTCGCCATCGCCTTGTCCTGCAAGGCTTTGTGCCAATAAAGGCACGTACAGTCGAGATGGCGAATGCAGGTTATCCCGTTCGGTTAATTCCGGAAGCTGTAAAAGTAAACAGGGTATTTAATATTATTTCAGAGAGTAATTTTAAAATCTGAATCAATCGGTTCGATGCGTTACGTAAATATAACGACATTGAATCTGTTAATTGAATGGCCGATTATTCTCGGGCGCGGCGGCGCGGGGGAAGGATCGCTTACCGGTAGGTCCACAGCCGGTGCAGCACGAACGTGGTCGGCGGAACCAGCAGCGCGATTGCGACGATGCTCATCCCGCGAGACACGTCGAGCGCTTCGGCCGCCCGCGCGAGCAGCATCGTCTCGACGAAGCCGGCCAGCGTGACCGCGAGAAAGCGCACCGCGTTGCGCGTGCGCACCGTCGACGAGAAGCTCCACAGCGTGTTCGCGAGATACGAGAACGCGGTCGCGCAGAGGAAGGCGAGCGCGTTCGCTGTCACCAGCGTCGCATCGAACTGCGCGAACAGCGCTGCCGCGACCAGCGTGTGGATCGCGGTCGAGCCGAGCCCGGACACACCGAAGCGCACGAGCCGCGTGCGCTCGCCATAGAGCAGGCTGATCATGGCCATCATCGCGGTTCAGCGGGCGCCGCCGACCCGTGCACGGGTCGCCTGCACGCGCCGGCGGGCGATCTGGCGGCGCGCATCGCGCGCGACCGGCAGTTCGATCACCTTGCTGTGCGCCTGGTAGCGGCGGCGGATCAGGTAGACGGGCCGTTGCTTCGACTCGTCGTAGATCCGCCCGATGTATTCGCCGACGACCCCGATCCCGATGAGCTCGATCCCGCCGATGAACAGCGTGACCGAGATCAGTGACGCGTAGCCGAGCACCGGATTGCCGAACAGCAGTGTGCGGAAGATGATGAACGCGCCGTACAGGAACGCGAGCGCGGCGATGCCGACGCCGATGTAGGTCCAGCTGCGCAGCGGCACGGTGCTGAAGCTGGTGATGCCTTCCAGCGCGAAATTCCACAGCTTCCAGCCGGAGAACTTCGAGTGCCCGGCACTGCGCGCATCGCGCTGGTATTCGACGATCACGGTCCGGTAGCCGACCCACGCGAACAGCCCCTTCATGAAGCGATGCCGCTCGGGCAGGTTGCGCAGCGCGTTCACGACCTTGCGGTCCATCAGCCGGAAATCGCCGACGTTCTCCGGCAGTTTCACGTCCGACAGCAGGTTGTGCACGCGATAGTAGATCTCGGCCGCCGTGCGTTTCGCGAACGAATCGCACGCACGGTTGCTGCGCTTCGCGGCGACGACTTCCGCGCCGTCGCGCCAGTGCTCGATCATCACCGGAATCAGGCTCGGCGGATCCTGCAGGTCGGCGTCGAGCGGGATCACCGCGTCGCCGAGGGCTTCGTCGAGGCCGGCCGTCAGCGCGGCTTCCTTGCCGAAGTTGCGGGTGAGATCGATCACGCGCACGCGCCGTTCGCCGGTGCTGATCCGGATCAGCCGCTCGAGCGTGTCGTCGCGGCTGCCGTCGTTCACGCAGACGATCTCGAAACGGATCGCGTCGATGGACGTCATCAGCGGAATCACGACGTCGAAGAAGTGCTCGACAGCCTCGCCTTCGTTATAGAACGGCACGACCAGCGAGATGAGCGGTGAGTAGGGTGGTTCCCGCATGATGATTCCCCTTGTGATGTCGTTTCACCGATGCGCGCCGATGGTCGGTCGGCCGGTGCGGCGCATTTCGTACGCCGGGCGGTGGTGCGACCGGACCGGATGCACGAAGCCGGTGTCGGTCGAGTTGTCGCGTGCGTCGGGCATCGACGGCACGTCGTGTCTTTCCTGTGCGATCCGGCTGACGAGCAGCCCGAGCGACGCCAGCGTGACGAGCGGCATGAACTGGAACGACAGATGCGGCACGACCGCGAGGCCCGCGAGCGGCGCCAGCCACAGCAGCATCAGCCATTCGCGATCGAAGCGCCGCCAGCCGTGGGTCCACGCATAGCGCGCGTACCACGCGATCACGATGCCGTACCAGGTGAGGTCGTAGTCGTACAGATACGGGCTGACGAGCAGGCACGCGCAGGCGAGGGTCGCGGCGCGCAGCGCGTAGGCACACGCGCCGCGCCACGCGTAGACGACGGCGACGGCCGCGGTCGCGACCGACAGCAGCTGGAGGCCGTTCGCGACGATCGCGGGCCAGCCGGCCATCGTCGCGAGCGCGAACACAGACGGCATGCGCGCGAGCTTGGCGTGGCCGGTACCGACGATTGCGTAGACGTGGGCGATCACATGCGCGAACGTGAGCCACGGGCCGAACCCGAACGCGAGTGTCGCGAGCGCGACGCTGCACGCGATCGTCGCGGCCCATGCGGCCAGTGCGCGCCATTGGCCCGCGCACAGCAGCGCGAGCGGGAACAGCACCGCGAGCTGCGGCTTCATCGTCAGCAACCCGAAGCAGATTCCTGCGTACACGGGGCGGCGGTTCAGTGCGAGCAGGCCGGCACCGGCGAGCAATGCGGTGAAGAGGCTGGTCTGTCCGACGATCACCGTGACGAACGCGCCGGGGAACGCGAGCGCGCACAGCCATGCGGCATCGCGCTGCACGATCGCGCGGATCGTCGCCGCGAACAGCACATACGTGAGCCCGAGCCACAGCACGAGCGCCAGCGTGTACGGCAGCCAGCCGAGCGGCAGCACGAGCAGCAGCATGGACGGCGGATAGAGCCACGGCAGCGTGCCGTCCGCGAGCGTCATCGTCGGGATCGCGAGCTTCTGGACCGCGAACAGCGCGGGAAAATGCCATGCGTCGGCCGCATGCCCGTGCGCGGCGAGCCACGCCGCGCTCCAGATCGGCGAGAAATCCTGCGACAGCGGTTCAAGTGCGCCGTTGTGCGACAGGAACACACGGATCACGTAGATGCAGATGAACAGCAGCTCGGTCGCCAGAGCGGCACCCGCATAGAGGCGCACGCGTTCGCGATTGAGCCAGTGCGGGTAACGGCGCGGGCCCGCGATCGGGAGTTCCGGATGCACGCCGGCGTCCGGGTGCGCGTGGTGCGCAAAAGGTGACGATCTCATCGTGCGCTCCGGGGCTCGAGTGCGGAGCGGCGCACGACGACGAACAGCACCGCGAGCAGAATGAGCGGCCCGATCTGCGGCAGCTTCATCAGCCGGTTGAACATCTCGAAGATCGGCAGCAGCCACGCAAGCACGATGATGCCCTGGTCGCCAGGCAGCCAGCCTTCGTCGAGGCCGTGCGCGATCAGGCAGAAGATCGCGATGCCGAGCCACGTCAGTTCGTAGTTCCACAGGTACGGCGTCGTCAGCAGCGTGGCGACGGCCAGCACCGCGCCGCGCAGGCGCATGTCGCGCGTGCGGCGCCACACGTCGACGGCCGCGGCGAGTGCGAGCAGCGCGATCGCCGCTTGCGCGGCCAGCGCGGTGGCCACCGGCATGCCCGCGAGCCGCAACGCGGCGAACGGTGTCGGCGACGCGAGCCAGTACGACGGGAGCATGAAATGCTGGCTGCGCACCGTCGACAGTGCCTGACTCAACCCGTGCAGCGAACCGGGGCCGGCCAGCGCGATGCCGGCGGCCGCGAACAGCGCCGCGGTGATCGCGGCCGCCGCGAACGTGCGCCACGCACGTGCCGCGATCAGCACGACCGGGAACACCACGGCCAGCTGCGGCTTGATCGCGAGCAGCCCGATCAGCACGCCGGCGACGACCGGGCGCTTGCCGAGCAGATGCAGCGCGAGCGCGGCGACGCCGGCGGTCAGGATGCTGTTCTGGCCGAACAGCGCGGCCATGCACACGGCGGAATACGCGACCACGACGAGCGCCGCGGCGCGCGGCACGGGAAGATGCGCGCGCAATCCCGACAACCGCGAGACGGCGAACGCGTAGCATAAAAGACTGCCCGCGAAAAAGAGGAAATATGCGGGCAGGAAAGGCACAAGGGCAACCGGAGCGATGAACAGCAACATCGTCGGCGGATAGAGCCAGGGAAGCGGCCGGTGCTGCAGATACGCACCGAAGTGCGCGAACTCGGCCTGCAGGAATGAAGAGGCGTCGTAGACCGATGCGGCATGGCCTTGCAACACCAGGTGCGATGCGGTCCAGAAGACCGAGAAATCGACGGCGGGGAGGGCGATGGCGTTCGACGTGAAGCCGTTCGTCACGATGCCCCAGGTCACCAGCAACGCGACGAAGAGCATCAGCATGATGCAGCTGTACGGAATGATCCGGTCGGCTGTCAGCCATTGAACGCGGCGAATTGCACGCCCGCGCATTTCACGGTTGGCTGTGTACATGATTCCCCGTCTGTAGTAGAGGCTGCTTGGGTCAATCGCAGCCGTTTCATGTTGTGTGTCGTGCGTCGTGCCTGCGGATCGAATCGCTCTGAAATGGCGTTGTCCGGTGAGTTCATTGTTGAAGAAAAAATCGCGGGTTGCAAATCAACCGCTGAAAGCCGGGATTTAGTTTGACTGGTGAGGGGCGTGAAAACGGGATTTTCTGGTATGAGAAATCCACACGGACGGATTTTATGTTTCTGCATTGAAACATTCCGTCATTTCGACCGGCTGGGCGTCCCGCCGATCCGGTAAAACGCGACCGGCTTCGCGCGTTCGGGAAAATCCCGAGCAGAAATTTTTGCTCCTTGTCGCAGCGCGGCTGCGGGCGTTCCGGCTTACAACGCTTGCGGGAAAACATATATCAACTTTGAAACATTTTCGGTGCCGTGCCGCCGAACGGGAACCGTATGCATCGCCGAAACCCTTGATACGCCTGGATTTCGTCCGGGGTGGCCTGCTCTTTGCGTAAGCGTTGGCACGGCAGTCGACGAGGTGACGACCGGGCGGTTCCAGCAAAAGACAGACGGAACCAGCTTCGGAATCACCTGCGGAAAGGAAGGCCGGAGCGCGTCGGGGAACACGCAGCTCCAGGTCGATTAACCGAGCAAGACTTCGTCGACTGACCAACGAGACCCGGTATCGTCAGGGCAATAAGAAATCGGCATGGCAGCATATGGGGAATAAAAATGAAAGACCACAGCACATTGCGGCTCGCAAACCGCGTTAAAGACACATTGCAGATTTGCCGGGAGTTTATTTCCCGTTCAACAGGATTCCATGCGTCGAACGGCCGTCGTGCCGTTCCGGTCGATCGGATCGTCCGGTTCATCCGGCCGGTCGCACCGTACACGCCTCTTTCGCTCTCTGCGTCACTGATACTCGTTCGCGCGGACAGGGGTGTGTATCCCCGCTCCCGCAGCTGAGCGTCGCGTTCCGATTTTTCGCGTAGTGCCGGTGGTGCCCACCCCCGACGTCCTGATCGACGAAGGGAATCTTGTAGCAGTCCGAAAGGAGAAGGTTCATGTCAAGACTCATCGAAAGGATCGCATGGTTCGTCCAGGATCAGGACGGCGTGACGGCCATTGAATACGGCCTGATCGCTGCGCTGATCGCGATCGGCATCGTCGTCGCGTTGACGACGATCGGTACGGATCTGAAGACCGTGTTCAGCACGATCGCCGCAGATCTGGACTCGGCGGTAGCAGGAATCTGATGGACGGTACGACGAGCGGCTCGACCGAATCGTTCGTCGGCACCACACGGCATTAACAGCATTCCTCGACGTATCGATGCACGGTCATCCGACCAGCCGGCACGCGAGGACCATGAAATTCAACACGCAAGGAGATCATCATGTCCAAGTTCATTCAACAAGCCAGCCGTTTCGTTCGTGACGAAGATGGTGTCACCGCCATCGAATACGGCCTGATCGCCGCACTGATCGCAGTCGGCATCATCCTCGCGCTGTCGACCATCGGGAAGGACCTCAAGACCGTGTTCAGCACGATCGCGGCCGACCTGGATTCGGCGGTAGCAGGCATCTGATGGATCGTGCCGCGGACGGCTCGGCCGGTGCAGCGCTCGAGCCGTCCCCGGCCATCTGACCAACCGGGAACCGGAGACCATCATGCAAGCCACGATGCGTGTCGTACGTCGCTGGATCAGCGACGAGCAGGGCGTGACGTCGATCGAATATGCATTGCTCGGCGCGATGTTCGCCGTCGCGGTGCTGGGCACGGTCGTCACGCTGAAAGGCTCGCTTGCCGATGTATACGAGGTGATCGCAACGGCCGTGACGGCCGCGGTGGCCACCGCGCTGGCAATGGTTTCCTGACCCACCGATTCCACCGACTCCACCGATTCGACTGCGAGGTTCGCCATGCTACCTGTTGCGCCGCCTTATCCGGTCCCGTTGTGCGTGACGCTGCTCGCGGTCGCCGCGGCCAGCACGGACATCGCGACCCGCCGCATTCCGAACCGCCTCGTGCTGCTCGGCCTGGCCGGCGCGCTGGTTTCCCAGTGCATGTTGCATGGCGTCCTGGCCGGCGTACTCGGATGGCTCGCCGGTGCCGCGACCGGCTTCGCCCTGCTGTTGCCGTTCTACCTGTTGCGCGGCATGGCGGCCGGCGACGTGAAGCTGATGCTCGCGATCGGCGCGTGGGTCGGTGCGGAAATGACGTTTTACATCGTGCTGGCCACCTTCCTGGCCGGCGGGATCGGCGCCATCGCCTACACGCTGCTGCGCGGGCGGATGCGCCAGATGTGGGCGAACGTGCGCGCATTGATCGCGCGGCGGCGCTCGCAAGGCGCGAGCGACGAGGCCGCCGGCAGCCCCGTCGAAATCGCATCGGTCGGCACGCTGCCATACGGCGTGGCGATCGCGGCCGGCACGCTGGGCATGCTGTTCGTGTCGTGCGCATAGCGCGATGCACCCGCAACGAGGACGGAACGATCATGAACACGAACCACACCGAACCGAGACGCGACGCACAGGTGGCACGGCTGCCCGATCCGTTGCCGTCGCGGGAAGTGCATACGAAGCTGGGCGCGCAGTTGCCGGTGGCGCCGCGCACGCTCGAGGAAACCGGGTTGAGCATGACGTTCGTTGCCGGCCTCGTGCTGAAGTCGACGCTGATGCTCGGGCGCCCGTCGTACGGCGACCTGGTCGAACGGCACTGCCTGCCGCTCGCGGTGCTCGACGACGTCTTCGCCTTCCTGGTGCGCGAGCATCTCGTCGAGCTCACCCATCGCGGCGCGACCGATCTCGACGTGACGTTCCGCCTGACCGACGCGGGCCGCGTGCTCGCGCAGGAGGAACGGTCACGCAGCGGCTACAGCGGGCCCGCGCCGGTGACACTCGACGCCTATCTCGCGTGCCTGAACACGCATTCGGTGCGCAAGCTGCACATCAGCCAGGACGAAGTGTGGACGGCATTCGAAGGCATCGTCATCGACACGTCGGTGCTCGATGCAGCGGCTGCCGCGCTGAACGCGGGCCGTCCGCTGCTGATCTACGGTCCGGCCGGCAGCGGCAAGACCTTCCTCGCCGAGCGGCTCGGCTCGCTGATGCACGGCCGCGTGCCGGTGCCGCACGCGATCTACGCTGCCGGCGAAGTGATCCAGATGTACGACCCGCTCGTCCACGTCGACGCGGAAGTGCACTCCGGCGGCCACTCGGTCGATCGCCGCTGGCGTCTGTGCAAACGGCCGGTCGTGATGTCGGGCGGCGAACTGACGCTCGACGAGCTCGACCTGCGCCGCGACGAAGCCGCCGGCTTCTACCAGGCGCCGCCGCACATGAAGGCGAACATGGGCATGTACGTCGTCGACGATCTCGGCCGCCAGCGCGTCGAGCCGCGCGACCTGCTCAATCGCTGGCTGCGCCCGCTCGATCGCGGCGTCGATTTCCTGACGCTCGAATCCGGCAACCGCTTCGTGATGCCGTTCGACGTGTGGCCGGTGTTCTCGAGCAACCTGTCGCCGGACCAGCTTGGCGACGACGCGTTCCTGCGCCGCCTCGGTTCGAAGCTTCACGTCGGTGCGATGTCGATCGACGACTACCGCGCCGTGTACAACGCGGCCTGCGCATCGCTGGGACTCGTATCGGCGAGCGATGCATTCGACTACCTGCTGCATCGGCTGCACCTGCCGACCGGCAAGGCGTTTCTCGCCTGCTTCCCGGCGGACCTGCTGCGTCTCGTGGCCGCCGGCGCGCGCTATCGCGGCGATCCGCCCGAGGTGACGCACGACGCACTGTACGACGCGTGGGCGAGTTATTTCGGCGCGGCACCCGAACGTGACGGCAGCCATCTGCCGCCCGTCGAGCGCGGTGGCCGTACGTTCGTTACCGGTTGAGCCGTTTCTTTCACGATTCGTCGAGGAGCATTGCCATGAAAAACAGTCGAGCGGTCATGATGCTGGTCGTCGCGATGGTCGCGGGTCTTGCCGCGGTCGTGTTCGCGTCCCACTGGCTGGTGCAGACATCCACGAGTTCGGTCACGCCGGTCGCGGTGGCCAACACCGACCTGAACCTGGGCGAACCGCTCGGGCCGAACCAGATCCACATGGTCAGCTGGCCGTCGGGCAGCGTGCCCACCGGCGCGTTCACCGATACGAAGGGGCTCGAAGGGCGCGTCGTGCGCACCAGCCTCGCACGCGGCGAGCCGGTGATCGAGTCGAAGCTCGCGCCGGTCGGCACGAAGGGCGGGCTGTCCGCGGTCATCGCCGACGGCAGCCGCGCGATCACGGTGCGCGTGAACGACGTGGTCGGCGTCGCGGGCTTCGCGCTGCCGGGCAACTACGTCGACGTCATCGTCAACACGCAGGAACAACAGGGCAAGACCGACGGGCAGAGCATCTCGAAGATCGTGCTCGAGCACATCCTCGTGCTCGCCGTCGCGCAGCAAGTGAGCCGCGACGACACCGCGCCGAAGGTCGTCAACGCGGTCACGCTGGAAGTCACGCCCGACCAGGCCGAACGGCTCGACCTCGCACGCAGCGTCGGCACGCTGTCGCTCGTGCTGCGCAACCAGGTCGACCAGAAGACGCTGAACACCGACGGCGCGACCAAGCTGACGCTGCTCGGCAAGGAGCCCGCACCCGAAGCGCCGCCCGCACCGGTCCGTGTGAAGACGGTACGTGTGCACGTGGCCTCGCACGCGGCGCCGGAAGTACGGCGCGACTGCGTCGGCGTGCTGACGGGCGTGAAGGGCAGCGTCGAGTGTTTCTGAATCCATTCATTGCAGCCACATAAACGGCCGCCGGCAACGCGCGGTGGCCCTGGAAGTCGATAACCGGCACGGCGCCGGTCTCTCGGGGGATCAGACGAAATGAAGATCAAACCGCAATGCACAGGTACCGGCCCGCTGCGCACGCGCGTGGCACGGGGCACGATGATGGCCGCGATCCTCTGTTCGGGATGGCTGACCGTTTATGGCGCACTCGCGCAGGAAGGCGTCGAGTCGGCGGTGCTGACGAAGGGCGGCGCCAGCGCGCCGACCGCGGTCGGCAAGGGGCCGATGCAGATGACGATCAGCATGGCGCCGGTGGCGGCCGCCGCGCCCGCCGCATCGGCGGGGCCGCTGCGCGGACCGAACTGCGTCGGCGCCGTGCGCGAATCGACCAGCGTCAGCGTGCCGCTCGGCAAGTCGCTGCTGGTGCCGATGCCGGAACCGGTCCGTAACCGGACGATCGGCAATCCGGCCGTCGCGCAGGCCACGATGGTGTCGCCGCAGACGCTGTACATCCTCGGGCTCTCAGTCGGCACGACCAACATGATCGTGCAGGGCAGGAGCGGTGCATGCCGTGTGATCGACGTCGCGGTCGGCGCGGATGCCGGCGGCCTGCAGGCGTCGCTGATGCAGCTGATGCCGAACGAGCGCGACATCCATGTGTCGACCGCCGCCGGCACGATCGTGCTGGCTGGTACCGTGTCGAGCTCGATGGCTGCACAACAGGCCATGCAGATCGCCCGTGCGTACGGCGACAGCGCGGGCGATCCGGCGGGCGGCGGCAAGGCCGGCGGCGGGGTGCTCAACATGCTGAACGTGACTTCGCCGCAGCAGGTGATGCTCGAGGTGAAGGTGGCCGAGGTGTCGAAGACGCTGATCAACCAGATGGGCAGCGCGCTCAACATCCAGGGCGGGTTCGGTTCGTGGAGCGGCGCGCTGGTCAGCAACCTGCTCGCGGGCGTCGCAACCGGGATCGCCTTCAGCAAGGCGAACAACAAGCCGTTCAACCTCGCGGCCGATGCGCAGAACACCGACAACCTGGTCAAGATCCTCGCGGAGCCGAATCTCGTGACGATCAGCGGCCAGGAAGCGACGTTCCTCGCCGGCGGCAAGATCTTCATCCCGATCCCGCAAAGCAGCGGCAACGGCACGTCGTCGATCACGCTGCAGGAAGAGGAGTTCGGCGTCGCGCTGAAGTTCACGCCGACCGTGCTGAGCAACGGCCGGATCAGCCTGAAGGTCGCGCCGGAAGTGTCGGAGCTGTCGCAAACGGGCGTCACGCTGAGCGCGACCAACATCGGCGGCACGTCGATCCTGCCGCTGATCACGACGCGGCGCGCGTCGACGACGGTCCAGATGGGCGACGGCGAAACGTTCGCGATCGGCGGGCTGATCAAGGACAACGGGACCGGCGCACTGAAGGCGCTCCCGGGTGTCGGCGAAATTCCCGTGCTCGGCGCGCTGCTCCGCAGTACATCGTTCCAGCAGGACCGCACCGAGCTGATCTTCGTGATCACGCCGCACCTGGTGAAGCCGCTGCAGACCGCCGACGTGCCGCTGCCGACCGACAGCTTCTCGAAGCCGAACGAAGTCGACGTGTACGCGACGGGCAACATGGAAGGCCGCGGTGGCGTCCGCAAGCCGGGTGCACAACCGGCGAACGGCGCGGCAGCTGCACCGCAGAACCCGGCCCAGGCACCGGCCCCGGTCCCGGCTCCGGCTCCGCAATCGGAAG
>NZ_JAAGPE010000250.1:0-13628 GCF_017104605.1 Burkholderia sp. Ac-20384
ATGAATTCGTGAAGAACGACGACGGCAGCGATCGCCTGGTGATCAACGCGCAGAACTGCGTGCACTGCAAGACCTGCGACATCAAGGACCCGACGCAGAACATCGTGTGGGTCACGCCGGAAGGCGGTGGCGGGCCGAATTACCCGAACATGTAACGCAACGCATCCCCGCGCCCGCGGGCGCGAACGAACCGGAGTGAGACGATGAGCAATGCAGCGAAAGAAGTCGTGGTAGTGAGCGGTGTCCGTACCGCGATCGGTGATTTCGGCGGCAGCCTGAAGGATTTCTCGCCGACCGACCTCGGTGCGAAGGTGGTCGCCGAAGTGCTGTCGCGCGCGAATGTGCCGGGCGACGCAGTCGGGCATGTCGTGTTCGGCCACGTCGTGAACACCGAGCCGAAGGACATGTACCTCGCGCGCGTCGCGGCGATCAATGGCGGCGTGGCGCAGCACACGCCCGCGCTGACCGTGAACCGCCTGTGCGGTTCGGGCCTGCAGGCGATCGTGTCGGCCGCGCAGACGATCATGCTCGGCGACGCCGACATCGCGATCGGCGGCGGCTCGGAAAGCATGAGCCGCGCACCGTACACCGTGCCGGCCGCGCGCTTCGGCCAGCGCATGGGTGACGGCAAGCTCGTCGACATGATGCTCGGCGCGCTGCACGACCCGTTCCAGACGATTCACATGGGCGTGACGGCAGAAAACGTCGCGGCGAAGTACGGCATCTCGCGCGACGCGCAGGATGCGCTGGCGCTCGAATCGCATCGTCGCGCGGCGCGCGCGATCGCGGAAGGGCGCTTCAAGGACCAGATCCTGCCGATCTCGATCCGCACGAAGAAGGGCGAGGTTGCGTTCGACAGCGACGAGCACGTGCGTCACGACGCAAGCGCGGACGATTTCACGAAGCTGCGCCCGGTGTTCAAGAAGGAAGACGGCACCGTGACGGCCGGCAACGCGTCGGGCATCAACGATGCGGCCGCGGCCGTGCTGATGATGAGCGCGGACGCCGCGCGCGCGCAGGGCGTGAAGCCGCTCGCACGCCTCGTCGCGTACGCGCACGCGGGTGTCGATCCGGCGTACATGGGCATCGGCCCGGTGCCGGCCACGCAGAAAGCGCTCGAACGCGCGGGCCTGAAGATCAGCGATCTCGACGTGATCGAGGCGAACGAGGCGTTCGCGGCCCAGGCGTGCGCGGTCACGCAGGAGCTCGGCCTCGATCCGGCGAAGGTCAACCCGAACGGCTCGGGCATTTCGCTCGGTCACCCGATCGGTGCGACCGGCGCGCTGATCACGGTCAAGGCGCTGTACGAACTGAAGCGCATCGGCGGGCGTTACGCGCTCGTGACGATGTGTATCGGCGGCGGCCAGGGGATTGCTGCGATCTTCGAGAACATCTGATAATCGAACGCTCAGCACCCGAACACACAGGAAATTTCATGGCCATCGAAATTGTCGGCGTCGTGGGCGCCGGAACCATGGGCAACGGCATTGCGCAGACCGCCGCCGTTGCAGGACTCAACGTCGTGATGATCGACGTCAGTGACGCTGCGCTCGAGAAGGGCATCGCGACGCTGAAGGGCAGCCTCGACCGCCTCGTGTCGAAGGACAAGCTCGACGCCGCCACGCGCGATGCGGCGCTGGCGCGCATCACGACGTCGACCGACTACGCGAAGCTCGCAGCGGCCGATATCGTGATCGAAGCCGCGACCGAGAACGTCGAGCTGAAGGGGCGCATCCTGAAGCAGATCGAGGCCGTCGCGCGCGCCGAAGCGATCATCGCGACCAACACGTCGTCGATCTCGATCACCGCGCTCGCGGCGCCGCTCGCCGATCCGGCGCGCTTCGTCGGCATGCACTTCTTCAACCCGGTGCCGCTGATGCCGCTCGTCGAGATCATCCGCGGGCTGCAGACGAGCGACGCGACCGCGTCGGCGGTGCGCGAGCTGACCGAGCGTTTCGACAAGTCGCCGATCGGCGTGCGCAATTCGCCGGGCTTCGTCGTGAACCGGATTCTCGTGCCGATGATCAACGAGGCGTTCTTCGTGCTGGCAGAAGGCATCGCATCGGCGGAGGAGATCGACGCGGGGATGAAGCTCGGCGCGAACCACCCGATCGGGCCGCTCGCGCTGGCCGACCTCGTGGGCCTCGACGTGTGCCTCGCGGTGATGGACGTGTTCGTGAAGGACTTCGGCGATCCGAAGTATCGTGCATGCCCGCTGCTGCGCGAGATGGTGACGGCCGGGCGCCTCGGGCGGAAGACGGGGCGCGGGGTGTACGACTACAGCAAGTAAGCAGAAGGCTGGAAAGTCTTCAACGCGGGTGGTGAGTCGTGCCGGATGGTGTCGTTCATCCGGTGCGGTTCGCCACCCGCGTTTTTCATTTGGGGAAGTGGCTCGCCGAATGCAGTCCGCGGGTTGAATTATTTCGAAAATCGATTTTAATCGTTAAATAATTAAACCAATTAACGTGGATATATTTCACATCGATTAAATTGACGTTTCAATATGTAATTCTATATTTAGGTTGCCTAAAAACAATCGAGAGATAATAAAGTGGCAATAAACGAGGGGCTTCAAAAAAAACGCCGTTGGTCGGCCATCGTCGCGTGGTCGTTATTCGCAGGACTGACCGGCACCGCATCGGCCAATACCGAGCCGGCGCAGCCGACGCAACCCAGGCAGGCGCGCATGCCTCGCGTGCCGCAGAACCTGCCCGAGTCGCCCGTGCAGGCGCTGCACAACCTGCCGCTCAGCGAGCAGGATCGCGCGGCGCTGACCCGGCATTCGCCGGGCGCTGTCAACTTACCGGTAGTGAGACGAGGAGGTGGCGAAGGGGTGCGTCACTCAGAAAGCCGCCGACGGATTTTGGGTGAGTTCGGTGAATTCGTGCCACGTAACGAAACGGGCTTCGAGTTGTTTGCGATAAAGAGAGGCGTGCAGCAGATGTCGCTTGAGCCCAAAGTGCTGCCGGATCGGACCGAAGCTCGACAGAAAAGCTTGCGTTCGTTTCGGGTCACGGAACCCGCGCATGCGCCGCTCGCGCTCACGGGTAGGTTGATGACTATTCTCGGCCCGGTTATTCACGCGTGCAGCAGCATTGACGAACACGTATTTGACGCCGGCCAGCTCGGGGATCTCGGCCTTCGCGGCCGGATAGCTTCGTAATTGATCGGTGACGATCTTGCGCGGCACCGGGCACGAACGAAGCACACCGTGCAGATGTCGTTCGCCTATTCGCTTTCAAGGACGTGAAAAGCCGACGCGAATCGGCGGGGCGCGGTCGTCCGTTCGTCCGGACCACGGCGTCGCGGTTAGCGCCCGTCGGCAACGAGGGGCACGTGGTTTCCTCTCTCACTTCAGGATGGATACATGCAACGCAAAGCTTGGGTTATTGCAGTGGCGACGGCCGTTGCCGCGCTTTCCGCTCATGCACAGCAGGCGGACGGCGTCGCGCCCGCCACGGCTCAGGACGAGATCGTCAATTACCAGGCGGTCGGCAATGCCGCCGGCGTGACCAAGATCTATCGTTCGATCCGCACCACGGATCCCACCGATGCGCGCAGGACGGTCGTCGTCGAACAGGTGCTGAAGCAGGTCGCGCCGGGCCGCGTGAGCTTTGTGCGCGGCGAGCAGTCGGCCGAGGCGACGCGGCATCGGCAGCAGCAATGCGCGCAACGCGGCGCGGTCGATGTGACCGACGAGTCGGACGTGACGATCGACGAGCGGGTCCTCGATTTCGCGCTGTGCCGCAGCACCGCCCCGATGCCGGCCGAGGTCACCCGCGCCGCGAAGGCCGGCGGGACCGCGACCGCGAAGGCGATCGCCAACGACCAGGGCATCACGATCATCGTGCCGGGGATCCTGGCCCATGTCCTCCAATTCACCGATTTGCCGGTCCACCTGTGGGTATCGACGGCGCAGATCGGGAACGTGCCCATGTCGCTCAACTCCGAGCCGTTCGGTGTCGTCAACTTCACGGGCTATACGAACGGCGGGGTCGTGTTGTTCCAGCCGGTCTTTTCGGTTCGCGCCGTCAAGCTCGGCGAGTTCGCGATCAACGCACGCGCTTGCGGGCCCGGCATCGGTTGTTTCGCGGACTCGCGCGGCCGGATCAACGTGGTGCGTTAAGGATGGTCGGGGCCGGGGCCGTTGGGCCCCGTCTCCGACATGACGGCCGCGCGGCGCGACCGGCGTGGGCGTGTTCGTCGCGCTGCGTCCGAATGGCGGCGATCCGGCCGTGCGCGTATCCTGCGCGGCCAGATCGGAATCGGCGCGTGTGCCGGATCGAAGGCGTCGCCGAATATCTGTCGAGAAAGAACGACAACCAGGAGTCGATCGACGCGGTGCGCACCGGCGCATACCGGTTCTCGGACGTGCTCGGCACGCGTTACGCGTCGAGTGACTACGTTGCGCGCGCGTACCGGTGGGGCTACATGGCGACGCGTTTCATGTTCGAGCGCCATCGCGCGGACGTCGACACGATCGTGTCGCGCTTCCGGGCGGGCGATTACGACGGCTACGCAAACCATGTCGCGTTCATCGGCAATCGCTACGACACCGAGTTCGCCGACTGGGCGCGCAACGCGACCACGGCGGGCGAGCCGCCGGTGCCGGCGAAGCGCTGACCGGCACGGGCCGGCGCCGCGCGATCGGACGCCGGCCACCGATCGTCATACCCGCTCGGCCTGGGCGCTCCGCGCCGGGCTGCACGAATGGTGGCGCTGGCCCGATGTCGGTCACGCGCCGTCGGCATGGCGCGCGTCTATCGCGCGCTCTTCTTCCACGACCGAAACAGTTCCAGCAGCGCGCGACATGGCGTCGACGTTGCACCGCCCCGTCGCCATACCGCGCCGACGTCCATCGTCGGGACGGTCACACTCAGATTGCGGCGGCTGATCCGGTTTCCTTCCAGCGACCAGGGGCGATAAACCAGATCCGACAGGATCGTGACGCCTTGTCCAAGCGCCACGAGGCTTCTGACGGCCTCGATCGATTTGCTCTGCATCCAGACGTTCGGCGTGATGCCGTAGCTTCCCCAATACTTGCCGACGGTTCGCAGGTGCTCGTCCATGTCCAGGAGCAGGTAGTTTTCGCGCGCGACGTCCTCCAGCGTGACCCGATGCGCTTCCTGCAGCGGATGATCCGGATGGGTCCACAGCCGGCGAGGCGAGCGAAGCATCGTCTCGTATTTCAAGTCCCGAATCTCTGCCGTATTCGACACCAGGAGCAGTGCGATATCGAGGCGATCATCTACGAGCATGTCTTCGATCTGCTGCCGCTTCTCGGCGTGCTCGGGCTGCGTGCCCGCGACATCGTGGGATTCACGTTCACGCAGCTGGCGGTGCATCTTCCGCTGGTGATTTTCATGCTCTGGGCGCTTGCGAGCACGCTCAGCTACCATCCGCCAGTCATGCCGTGACACACGTCAGGCGTGTTTGCCGTTGGCGGATTGCGTATCCGGCAGACGCGGTGCGAAGTCGGTGCCGGCCGCGTGCTTCGTTTGACACGACTACGCGCCCAGCACCGACAGATCCCGCGGCAGCGCACGCTTGAACATCGCGAGGATCTGCTGCGCCGCCTTCGGCGGCAGCGTGATCGCATGGCGCACGGCCGCCGCGATCTGGATCATCATCAGCTCGGCGAACGCGCTCCGTTGCGCATGCGGCGTATCGGGCGCCACTTCGCCCAGCGCATCCGCGAACAACCCTGCCAGAAACTCCCCGTCCGCGCGGTCGAGTGCCTGCAGCGCGCGGTCGGCCTGCGTGGCTCGCCAGATGTCGCGCATCAGCGGCTCGTCGACGAACATCCGGTAGTAGCTGTCCGTGATGCGGGCGAGCGTGGCGTGGAGATCGTCGAGCGTCTTCATCGTCGCGAGGTCGCGCCGCACGCAGACGTGCCCGGCTTCGTTGTAGCGCTCCGCAAGCGTGCCGATCACGGCCGCCTTGTCCGGGAAGTATTGGTACAGCGAACCGAACGAGATGCCCGTGCGTTCGACGATGTCGCTCATCCGGAACGCGTCGCAGCCTTTCTCGATCATCACCTCCGACGCGCACGCGAGGATGCGCTCGAACCGCTCGCGGCTGCGCCGCTGCGTCGGCACCAGGCGTGCACGTGACGGCGCGTCTGCCGTGTCCGCGGCCGCGGCTCCGGGCCCGTCGTTCTGCCCCGATTTTTGTCGGCCCATGCCGCCTCCAGAAAAACTTGACGTTGCTAATGCGAGAGTCTATCGTGTTTTTGAAACGCGAGATATTCTCGCATTTTAGCCAAAGGAGACGGTCATGTCGGCACTTCCCACCCTCATCGTCGGCGGTTCGGGCAAGACGGGCGCCCGCGTCGATGCACGGCTGCGCGCGCGCGGCATCGAAACCCGGCCGGTGTCGCGCACGTCGGCCGTCCGCTTCGACTGGACGGCGCCCGAGACGTGGCCCGCCGCGCTCGACGGCGTATCGGCCGCGTACGTGACCTACCAGCCCGACCTGGCCGTCGAAGGCGCGGTGGATGCGATCGCCGCCTTTGCACGGCTTGCGCGGGAAAGCGGCGTCGAGCGCGTGGTGCTGCTGTCCGGACGCGGCGAGCCCCGCGCCCAGGCTGCCGAGGCGGCGTTGCAGGCGTCGGGTGTTGGCTGGGGCGTGGTGCGCGCAAGCTGGTTCAACCAGAACTTCTCCGAGGGCTACCTGATCGACGGCGTGCTGGCCGGGGAAGTCGCGCTGCCGGCCGGCGCGGTGCGCGAGCCGTTCGTCGATGCGGACGACATCGCGGACGTCGCCGTGGCCGCGCTCACCGATGCGCGCTTCGCGAACCGCGTGATCGAGGTCACGGGCCCGCGCGCGCTGACGTTTGCCGAGGCGGTCGGCGAGATCGCACGGGCCGCCGGCCGGCCGGTCGTCTATCGCGAGATTCCGGCCGATGCGTTCGTTGCCGGATTGCGCGAGGTCGGCGTGCCGGAGCCGGTCGTCGCGTTGCTCGACGATCTGTTCAGCGTGGTGCTCGACGGGCGCAACAGCGCGGTGACGCACGGCATCGAAGCGACACTCGGGCGGCCGGCACGCGATTTCGCCGACTATGCGCGCGCGACGGCCGCCACCGGCGTGTGGAGCGCACGATCATGATCGCGTTCGTGACCGCCGCATTGCTGTGGGGCTTGGCCATCGGCTGCGGGCTGATGGCTGGCGTGTATTTCGCGTTCTCGACGTTCGTGATGACGTCGCTCGGACGGATCGCGCCGCAGGCCGGCGTGGCCGCCATGAACGCGATCAACGTCGACATCGTGCGTTCGCCGTTCATGCCGCTGTTCCTCGTCACGACGCTGATGGCGCTTGCGCTGGTCGTGCTCGCGCTGTTCAATCGCGAGCAGCCGGGCGCGATGGTGGTGGTCGCGGGTGGCGCGCTGTACGTGTTCGGGATGTTCGCGGTGACGATGGCCGTCAACGTGCCGCTCAACGATGCGCTTGCCGCGGCCGATCCGTCGACCGCGCAGGGCGCGGCGCTGTGGACGCGCTACGTGCACGACTGGACGATGTGGAATCACGTGCGCACGGTGGCGTCGGCAGCCGCATGCGTGTTTTTCATCGCGGGGATTGCGGCGCGGTAGCGGCGCGCGTCATGCGGGGCGCGAGGCCTACCCGGGCAACCGGTATTCGGCGATCGTGGTGATATCGAATGCGATCAGCGAGCGGCGTACCGGATCGTGCCGTCGCGCGACGAAGCCGGGAAGCGTCCCGAGCGGCCCGCCCGAAGCAATGCTCCAGATCGTCGTGCCGCCGGGCGTCGCGACATACAGCGACGCGCCGTCGCTGAACAGGCCGCCGATTCGATCGGGTTCGGTCGCCATCGGGATGCGCCGGTCGTTCGATTGCACGGCTTCGGTCACATCCAGGATGCGCACGCCGGCGCCTTGCCCGGTTTCGGCGAATTCATCCTCGTCCCAGTCGGCGAGCCCCCAGTACGCGATATGCCGGTCGTCGATCCAGCAGGCCGGCGTGTCCCAGTCGTCGCGCTGGGTCAGGCTGACCACCGATTCGCCGTCTTCGCTTTCGAAGGGATTCGCGTCGAGCCATGTGTCGACCGACCATGCACGCGGGATCGAAACGGGTTGCCAGACCCATCCGTCATCGAACAGCCGGCTGCCGTCGGGGTTCGGCACCAGCCGGCCGTGGAAGTAGTCGAGATAGAGATCGGGCCGGTCGTCGTTGGTGTACGGCGCGATGTCGCGCGCGGTCAGCGCTGTGCCGGTCGCCGGGTCGGACGCATCGAGCCGGTTCCAGGCGGTGCGATGCACGAAGATCGTGCGGTCGCGATGGCGGAGGAAGCACGCGCTGAACGGGACGGTGTGCGGATAGTAGTCGCCGCCGTCGAGCTGCATCGTCGGGGCACCGGTGGCGACGTCGACGACGAGGCCGCGCTGCCCGTAGTCGGTCACGATCGCCGCGTACCGGCCGTCAGGCGACGCGTGCAGGCGATAGGCGGCGGTGTCGAACGCGGTGTGACCCGTCGGTGGCGGGAGTGGCGGTAACGAGACCGAACACGGCGTCGCGTGGCGCCCCGTATCAAGATCGACGCCATGCAGCGAACCGTCCGCCGTCAACACGAGCAGATGGCCGTAGTCGGCCTGAACGGGACAGGTATCGACGATCGGCGCGTGTTCCCACGCGAGCGTATTCACGGCAGGGGAGTCGTGTGTCGATGCAGACAAACGGTGCGGGATGTTCGTGTTCATGGGCGCGATTCTATCGCCCACGGCGGCCGTGCCACGCGCGAACCCTACGCGTAAAACGCCGACGGCGACACGCCGAAATGCCGCTTGAACATCGCGGAGAATGCGCTCTGGCTGCTGTAGCCATGATCCATCGCGACGGTCAGCACCTTCTCGCCATGCGCGAGTCGCTTGAGCGCGAGCAGCAGCCGCGCCTGTTCGCGCCAGCGGCGGAAGCTGAGCCCCGTCTCGCGCCGGAACGCGCGATGGAGCGTGCGGACCGACAGGCCGAGCAGGTCGGCCCACTCGGCGATCGTGCGCAGGTCGTCGGGCGCGGCGACGAGCGCGTCGCAGATCGTGCGCAGGCGCGGGTCGTGCGGCCACGGCAGGTACAGCGGCAGCAGCGGCGCCACCGTCACTTCGGCGAGCAGCAGGTGCATCAGATGGTCGTGGCGCGAGCCCGGCGCATAGTCGAGCGGCACGTCGACCGCGGCGAGGATCAGCTCGCGCAGCAGCGGATGCACTTCCACGACGCAGCTTCGCGCGGGCAGGTGCTCGACCGCGCCGGGCTCGACGAACACCGTGCGCATCTGCACGTCGCCGCTCATCTGCACCGTGTGGTCGAGACCGGCCTCGAGCCACACGCCGCGCGTCGGCGGCACGACCCACGACGCGCCTTCCGACTGCACGTGCATCACGCCCTCGATCGCATAGAGCAGCTGCGCGCGGCGATGCCGGTGCGGCGCGATCGACGTGCCGTGCGCGTACGTCGCCGCCATCGCCGAGACGGGCATCGGCGTCGATTCGAAGGGCAGGTGAGCGCCGGGCGGAGTGGACTCGAGTGTCCGATTGGCGACAAGTCGTGACATTTTGGCGTGAGACAGGCAGTTGGTCGGGCGGGCACGATGGCGTTCCCAACTACGCCAGACCCCTGTCAGGATATTAATCCGTCAAATGCGATGAACAAGTCCCCATTTCTGTTTCCCTTCTGCGCGATCGCGCTGTGGGCCGGCAACGTGGTCGTGTCGAAGCTGTCGGCATCGACGATCGACCCGTCGGCGATCACCTTCTACCGGCTGCTGCTCGCCGTTGCACTGATGAGCGTGTTCACGCTGCGCCCCGCGTGGCGCAATCGCGCGGCGCTCGTCGCGCACCTGCCGAAGCTCGCGGTGCTCGGCTTTCTCGCGATGGCGCTGTTCCAGAGCCTGTCCTACGAGGCAGCGAAAACGACCAGCGCGACCAACATGGCGATCATCACGGCGCTCGTGCCGCTGATGACGATGGCGCTCAGCTCGCTGCTGCTCGGCGATCCGCCCAGCGTAGGCATGGTCGGCGGCGGGGTGCTGTCGCTCGCGGGCGTCGTGTACCTGATCGCCGAGGGGCATCCGACGACGATCGCCGCGCGCGGCGTGCATACGGGCGACCTGCTGATGCTGGCCGCGTCGGCTGCGTATGCGCTGTACGGCGTGCTGCTCAAGCGCTGGCGCATCGGTGCGCTGCCGGCATGGCAGTCGACCTACGTGCAGGCGCTCGCCGCGCTCGTGTTCATGGTGCCGATGCTGCTGCGCCTGCCCGCGCAGGCGGCGTGGCCGACGCGCGCGAGCGTGCCGCTGATCCTGTATGCCGGTGTGCTGGCGTCGGTGGTGCTGCCGTATCTGTGGATGCAGGGCGTGCGGCTGCTCGGCCCGAGCCGCTGCGCGATGTTCATGAACCTGCTGCCGGTGATGACGGCCGGCGGCGCGATCGTGCTGCTCGGTGAATCGCTGAAGCTGTATCACCTGATCGGCGGCGGCGTGGCGCTCGTCGGCGTCGCGATCGCGCAGCGGTTTCCGTTTCAGGCGAGCGCATCGCAAGGAGTGCGGCAATGAGCGGCGATCGCGACATGCAGAACCTGATGGCCGCGCTGCCGGATGCGCGTGCAGCCGTCGATGGCCCGGCGCTCGCGCACCAGCTCGAACGCATCGCGACCGCGCTCGAAGCGCTGGCGGGCACCGGCCAACCGGCGCCGGTCGATTTCGATGCGGCTGTCGCATTCCGCTGGCGCGGCTTCGACGGCGGGCCACGGTCGGCGCCGCTCGAACCGGTCGCGACGCCCGCGCTCATCGCGTTCGATGCGCTGCGCAACGTCGAGCGCCAGGTGGCGATCGTCGAACGGAACACGCGGCAGTTCGTGCGCGGGTTCGCGGCGAATCACGTGCTGCTGACCGGTGCGCGGGGAACCGGGAAGTCGTCGATCGTGAAGGCGTGCCTGCACGCGTTCGCGCCGCACGGGCTGCGGCTGATCGAGGTCGGCAAGGAGCAGTTGAGCGATCTGCCGGCGATCGTCGAGCTGGTGCGGGCGCGGCCCGAGCGGTACATCGTGTTCTGCGACGACCTGTCGTTCGAGGCGGGCGAGACCGGCTACAAGGAACTGAAGACGGTGCTCGACGGCTCGGTCGCGAGCGACCTGTCGAACGTGCTCGTGTACGCGACGTCCAATCGCCGCCACCTGATGCCCGAGCAGGCGAGCGACAACGCGAACGTGTCGCGTGCGGAGAACGGCGAGCTGCACCCGGGCGACGCGGTGGAGGAGAAGATCTCGTTGTCCGAGCGCTTCGGGATCTGGGTGACGTTCTACGGGTTCACGCAGGATGCGTATCTGGCTGTTGTCGAAAGCCGGCTGGGTGAAGCCGGGTTCGATGCGGAGCGGATTCGCGCGGCGCGCGAACCGGCGCTGCAGTGGGCGCTGGAACGCGGCGCGCGGTCGGGGCGGATTGCCGTGCAGTTCGTGCGGGATTACATCGGGCGGATGGCGGACGAAAGCGACGCGGATGAAAACGCACGCGAGTTGCGCACGGGTTGAGCAGGGCGCTACAGCACCCGCTCCGACAACACCCTGAACGCGACATCCGGCACGACGAAGCACATCGGTTCGCCGGTCGCGCCGATGCGCGCGAGGAACTCGCCGCCACCGACCGGCTCGACCGGTTTCAGCGGCCGAACCGCGTCGATATCGATCGGCAGGTCGATCGACGCATGCGCGAGGCGGCCGCAGTCCGCGACATGCGCGACGGCCGCGTGCTGCAGCGACAGGTAAGCGACGGCGTCGCGCCAGCTTCCGAAGAACGGCGCGAACGCCTCGGGTAGCGAGTAGTCGTCCGACACCGCTGCGGCACAGTGAAAATCGGGCGCGCTCCCGCTACCGCCCGACAACAGCGTTCGATAACGTCCGTCCTGCACGGCATGCGTAAATCGCTCGGCAAGATGCGACGGCAGCGCATCGCTGAAGAGCCGGCTGCCGAGCGCATAGAGCGGGTGATCGAATACGTTCTTCACGAACAGCACCGTGCGATCGGCCGGCACGCCGCCCGGCAGCGCATCGACATAAAGCCGCCAGTTGCTCTGCAGCGGCGACGGGAACACGCGTCGCAGCGGGCCCGCGATACGCGGGCCGAAATGACGGTGCGCGTAGGTGAGGATCGTGAACGGCGTGCGGCCATCGCGGCTTGCGAGCGTGACGCCGCGCGGTACCAGATGCGCGACCGCGGCAACATCGACGAGCCACGTGCAGTACACGACGTTCTCGACCTCGCTCGCGAGCTGCAGGAACGGCAGCCGCGACAGCAGCGCGCGACGTGTGCGCAGCAGCGGGCGGCTCGCGACGAGCCGGTTGGCGAGGCGGCCGATGGGGCCGGCGGAAGGGTAAACGAAGGCGTTGTCCTGGAGCATGAGCGGCATTGTGCCGATGTCGCGCAGCGGGCGGAAGAGGCGAGGCCGCGCGTTGATCATTCGGCATCCCTTTTTCGGCTCCCCGTCTGCGCGATCGTGCCGTGGTCCGGCACCATCGTCGCATCCGTGTGCCCTGTGTTCGCGCCGGGCGCGAAGCGCGTCTCCCAGCCGCCGCCGAGCGCCTTGCACAGCGTGACGAGATGCATCGCCGCCTCGGCCTCGCTGGTCTCCTGCAGGCCTTGCGCGTCGAACAATTGCCGCTGGGCGTTGAGTACGTCGAGATAGTCGGCCGCGCCGGACCGGTACTGTTGCTGCGCAATCGCGAGTGCACGCTGGTTCAGCGCCACGATCGCGACGAGTCGTTCGTGGCGCTGCTGTTCGGCGTGATAGATCACCAGCGCATCGTCCACCTCGCGCCAGGCCTCGAGCACGGTGTGCTGATAGGCGATCGCGGCTTCCTGCTGCTGTGCCCGGCGCAGGTTCAGCATGCCGGTCAGGCGCCCGCCCTCGAAGATCGGCAGCGAGATCGACGGCCCGACCACGAACTGGCCCGACGCCCAACTGGCGAGACTCGAGAGCTGGAGGCTCTGGAAACCTGCACTGCCGTTCAGCGTGATGCGCGGATAGAAGTCGGCCCGCGCCACGCCGATGGCAGCGGTCGCCGCATGCAGCTGCGCCTCGGCCTGACGAATGTCGGGCCGGCGTTGGGCAAGGTCGGACGGAAAGCCGATCGGCACGCTTGCCGGGAGCCCGGGCACCGCATGCGGTGCGTCGAGGATCGGATCCAGCGCGCCGGGCGGTTGCGCGAGCAGCACGCCGATTGCATTGGCGCGTGTCGCGCGGCGCGATTCCAGCATCGGCAACCGGCTCTCGATCGAGGCCACCTGCGCAGCCGCATTGGCCACGTCGAGGTCGGTCGTCACGCCGTCCTGACGGCGAATGCGCACGAGTTTCTCCAGATCGCGTGCGATGGCGAGGTTCTGCCGGGCGATCCTCAACTGGGCCTGCGCGTCGCGCAGTTCGAGGTAGTCGCGTGCGAGTTCCGCGCGGGCCGACAGCAGGACCGCGTTGCGCGCTTCGTACGAGGCCCGGGTCAGCGCATCGGCCGCTTCGACGCCGCGCCGCACGCGCCCCCAGAGGTCGAGTTCCCACGACGCATCGAAGCCGGCCTGGTAGAGGTTGTAGGCCGGCGAGCCCGACGAGCCGGGCGCGGCGGCCACGCCGAACGGC
>NZ_JAAGPE010000251.1:0-244 GCF_017104605.1 Burkholderia sp. Ac-20384
GACGGATCATTAAAAAAAAAAAAAAAAAATACAACAGTTGAATCATAGAACAGAAAAATACAGAGACAGCATAAAAGACACGAGATGTCAGTTAAAGATTAACACACATAATTACATACTATATCCATGTCATGAGTACGTAGACATCATATGTACTTAATGACACCATACATGATATCATAGCTTAACCAACACGTCACCACAGTGAAGCGCATATCACTGACCATGAGACATACACGCGAAC
>NZ_JAAGPE010000252.1:0-13898 GCF_017104605.1 Burkholderia sp. Ac-20384
GGCTCAGTTTCGGGGCCGGGTGGCGGCTCCGCAAGCGCGTTCGCGACCCGCGTGCCCGCGCCGCCGCGCGATTCGAGAAAGCCTTCGGCGATGAGCTGCGCATACGCATCGACGACGGTGCCGCGTGCCACTTGCAGCGACGTGGCGAGCAGCCGCGTGGACGGCAGCGTGTCACCGGGCCGGACGTCGCCGCGCCGCACGGCTTCACGCAGCGCCTGCGCGAGCTGGCGGCTCAGGTCCCCGGCTGCGCGATCGAGCGCGCCGAGCGACGGGATATCGACGTTCCGGGCCGTTCTTGCCATGATTCTGGTCTGCTGAAAATGTTTCAAACCGGCTCTACAGCATAAACCAGTTTGGCGCCACAATCGGCCCATGACGGGCCAGCGCCCGATCCATTCCAACCCCCGCATGACCGTGGAGCCGACATGTACGTCCCCGCCGAATTCAACGAACCCAATCCCGACGCGGTGCGCGAGCTGATCGTGCAGCATCCGTTCGGCAGCCTGATCACGCACGGCAAGAGCGGGCTCGATGCGAACCACATCCCGTTCGAGCTGCTGCCGAGCGACGGCGGGCTCGGCGAACTGCATGCGCACGTGTCACGTGCGAATCCGGTCTGGCAGGACATCGCGAACGGCGACGAGGTGCTCGTGATCTTCCGCGCGGGCGACGCTTACATCTCGCCGACCTGGTATCCGAGCAAGCACGATGCGCACCGGCAGGTGCCGACGTGGAACTACGTGGTCGTGCATGCGCACGGCCGCATCACGGTGCGCGACGACGCGAAGTTCGTGCGCGGCGTGGTCGCCCGGCTGACGCGCACGCACGAGGCGTCGCAGCCGGTGCCGTGGAAGATGGGCGACGCGCCGCCGGATTACCTCGACGCGATGCTGCAGGCGATCGTCGGGCTGCAGATCGAGATCACGCGGCTCGTCGGCAAGCGCAAGCTCGGGCAGAACAAGGACGTGGCCGATATCCGCGGCGCGGGCGACGCGCTGGTCGCGAACGGCAACCTCGCGATCGGGGAAGCGATGATCGCGGCGGCCGACGCGAAGCGCGGGTGAGCGCACCCGATACGCGGGCATGCGCGGGCAACCGCCACGCCCGCGCGCCGGCCCGTTACTGCGTGCGCGTCGTGCCCTTCGCGCCTTCCCCGGCCTGCGCGAGCGCGCCGCGAATCGCGGCTTCGGTCTTGTCGTACTCGCCTTCCCCATAGCGCGTGTAGACGACTTTCCCGTTCGCGTCGATCAGGTACAGCGCGGGCCAGTACTGGTTACCGTACGCGCGCCACGTGTCATAGCGGTTGTCCTGCGCGACCGGATACTTGATGCCGAAGCGCTTGATCGCATCGGCGACGTTGCCCGTGTCGCGCTCGAACGGATACTCGGGCGTATGCACGCCGACCACGACGAGCCCCTGGTCGCGATACTTCCGGTCCCATTCCTTCACGTACGGAATCGTATGAATGCAGTTGATGCACGAGTACGTCCAGAAATCGACGAGCACGACCTTGCCGCGCAACTGGCCGAGTGTCAGCGGCGCGCTGTTGTGCCAGCGGTCGATGCCGGTGAAATCGGGCGCCGCCGTACCGGCCTGCGAGGCCGGCATGCCGGCGTCGTCGCGGGTGCCCGCGAAGGCGGCGAGCCCGGCCGTGGCGGCAAGGGCGATGACGAGGGCGGCGATCTTGAGTCGGGGCAGCATGGCGTTCTCCTGAGCGGGAGGCCGCCGCTCGGTGGCGGCGGCCGGACGGGTTTCGACAGGCCCCATTAGGCGGCGCCGACGTATCTGCGATGTGTCCGGCTAGCCACGCGTGTGCAATGTTGTGTGTCGTCACGGCGGCGCGATACATTGGGATACAAACGCATGCCCGCCGTGCGGTATAAAAGCGGACATCGCCTGCCCGAATACCTCGACACCGACAACGACTCATGGACAAGATCGACCACGTGCTGATCGTCGACGACGATCGCGCGATCCGCGAACTGATCGCGGATTATCTGGAGAAGAACGGCATGCGCGTCTCGCTGGCCGCGAACGGCCGCGAGATGCGCAACGTGCTGGACGACGGCGCGCCCGACCTGATCGTGCTCGACCTGATGATGCCCGGCGAGGACGGCCTCACGCTGTGCCGCGACCTGCGCGCGGGCAAGTTCCGCACGGTGCCCGTGCTGATGCTGACCGCACGCGGCGAGGAAACCGACCGCATCATCGGCCTCGAGATGGGCGCCGACGACTACCTGGCCAAGCCGTTCGCGGTGCGCGAGCTGCTCGCGCGGATCCGCTCGGTGCTGCGGCGCGCGCGCATGCTGCCGCCCGGCATGCAGGTGACGGAAACCGCGGAGCTGCTCGCGTTCGGCGAATGGCGGCTCGACACGACCGGGCGCCACCTGCTCGATGCGGAAGGCACGCTGGTCGCGCTGAGCGGCGCCGAATACCGGCTGCTGCGCGTGTTCCTCGACAACCCGCAGCGCGTGCTGACGCGCGACCAGTTGCTCAATCTCACGCAGGGGCGGCAGTCCGATCCGTTCGACCGGTCGATCGACCTGCTCGTGAGCCGGCTGCGCCAGCGCCTGCGCGACGGTGCGCGCGAACCGCGCTACATCAAGACGCTGCGCAACGAGGGCTATGTGTTCTCGTCGGCCGTGACCGCCGTCGACGGTTCGCCATGAGCGCGCGCATGCCGTGGCACTGGCCGCGCTCGCTGTTCGCGCGGCTCGCGCTGATCCTGTGCGTGGGCCTCGCGCTCGCGCAGACGCTGTCGTTCTGGCTCACCGTGACCGAGCGCGACCAGGCGACCACCAACCTGATGATGGGCTACATCGAGCGCGAGGTCGCGAGCTCGGTCGCGCTGCTCGATCACCTGCCGCCGGCCGAGCGGGCCGCGTGGCTGCCGCGCCTGGCGCGGCGCAGCTATGCGTTCATCCTCGGGCCCGGCGAGACCGGCACGCCGCCGGAAGCGCGGCTGTCGGCGCGCGTCGAGCGGTCGATTTCCGACGGCATCGGCGGCGACTACCCGCTGACCGCGAACGCGATCCCCGGCGACCGTGAACATCTGCAGGTGCATCTGCGCCTGACCGACGGGTCGCCGCTGACGATCGACATTCATCCGATGTCGACAGTGCCGCTGTCCGGCTGGCTGCCGGTCGTGCTCGTGCTGCAGCTTGCGGTGCTGGCCGCGTGCTGCTGGCTCGCGGTGCGGCTCGCGACGCGGCCGCTCAAGCAGCTCGCGCAGGCCGCCGACGCACTGGGCCCCGACCTGAAGGGCGAGCGGCTGAACGAGGGCGGGCCGTCGGAAGTCGCGCGTGCCGCCCGGGCGTTCAACGCGATGCAGGATCGCATTGCGCAGTACATGGCCGAGCGGATGCAGATCCTCGCGTCGATCTCGCACGACCTGCAGACGCCGATCACGCGGATGCGCTTGCGCGCCGACATGATGGAAGACGACGCGCAAGGCGCGAAGCTGCGGCAGGACCTGCTCGAGATGGAGCATCTGGTGAAGGAGGGCGTCGCGTACGCGCGGACGCTGCACGGCACCGAGGAGGGCGCGCGCCGCATCGATCTCGATGCGCTGCTCGACAGCATCGTGTGCGACTACACGGATGCGGGGCAGGACGTCGCGCTGCACAGCCGCGCGCCGCTCGCACTCGTCACGCGGCCGAAGGCGCTGCGGCGTATCGTCGGCAACCTCGTCGACAACGCGCTGAAGTTCGCGGGCGCGGCCGAGATCGACGTGCAGGCCGCGCCGGACGGCGGCGCGGTGATCGCCGTGCGCGACCGCGGTCCCGGCATTCCGGACGATCAGCTCGACGCGGTGTTCGAGCCGTTCCGGCGCGTGGAGACGTCGCGCAACCGCGAGACGGGCGGCACGGGGCTCGGCCTCGCGATCGCGCGGCAGCTCGCGCTCGCGATGGGCGGCACGCTCACGCTGAACAACCGGACGGATGGTGGCGGGCTCGAGGCGCGGCTCACGTTGAGGAATGCGGCGTGATGCGATGCGGCGCGTGAGCGGCGTGGTGTCAGGTGTGTGCCGAAACCGAAGTTGACGACGTTGAAGCCGCGGCGCGCGATGTCACACGCGCTGCAGATGTGCATCGACGAGCGGTGCGAGCGTCTGCGCATGCACGGCAGCAAGATCGTGCCGGCCGCCGTGCAGGATATGCAGCCGCGCGTCGGGCAACCGTTCGAGCAGGCGCCGGCCGGCCGCGACGGGGCTGATCGGATCGTCGTCGCCCCATAGCAGCAGCGTCGGCTGCGCGATGCGGCCGATATCCCGAGACAGGTCGGCATGGAACGTCAGGAACCAGTCGGGAAGCTGCGGGTTGGCTTCCGCGAAACCGGCGCGCCAGTCCTGCGCGCCGAGCCCAGCCATGTCGAGGCCGCCGGACGTGACCGTCAGCACGAGGTGCGTGATCAGTTCGGGCTTGTCGAGTGCCGCGCGCATCGCGATCACGCCACCCATCGATTGTGCGATCACGGCGGTGGGCCGGTCGATCGTTTCCAGAACATGACCCACGAGGCTTTCGAAATCGTCGACGGCCGGATCGCGCGGCGTGTCGCCGAAGCCTGGGTAGCCGACGATCCTGCGCTCGGCCGGATGCGCCAGCAGGCCGGCGAGCGGTTGCCAGAAGGCGGTGCTGCCCGATGCGCCGGGCAGGAAGAGCAGTTGCGACGGAACGGGCATGGCGGTGCGGTTTTCCGGTGAATGAAGTGAAGCGGAAGGGTGAGCGGGGCGAGCCGGTCGCGTCAGCACCGGCCGGTGCGCAACGCGACGGTCCAGTCGTCGCGCCCGCGCGATGCCGCGGTGGCGGCCGCCGTGTGCCAGTCGTATTCGACCGCATGGAATTCGACGTTCCAGCCGGCCGCCGTGCGCGACACCATCGCGTAGCGCGCATGCGGCGAGCCCGTCTCGATGCGGTGCGGATGCGGCTGGTCGTCCGTATACGCCTGCAGCCCGACGCTGCCCGGGTTGACGATCAGCCGGCCGTCGTCGAGCCTGGCCGTCCGCGGGATATGCGTGTGGCCGCACAGGATCAGCGATGCTGCTTCATCGCCCGCGCGCTGCGCGATTTCATCGGGCGTGGCCGCGCGACAGCCGTCGGGCGTGACCGTTTCGAGGAAATAGACGAGGTCGCTGTCGGGCGTGCCGTGCACCATCAGCACGTCGTCGCCGAGCGTCATGCGTTCGGGCAGCGCGGCGATCCAGTCGAGATGATCGGCGCGCAGCGTGTCGTGCGCCCAGCGATCCGACAGCCTCATCGACTCGCGATCGCCGGTGAGCAGTTGCCGTTCGTGATTGCCCTTGATGGTCGGCAGGTCGAGCGCGATCAGGCGGTCGGCCGTTTCGGGCGGATGGAGCGCGCCGGACAGGATGTCGCCGAGATTGACGATCACGTCGGCGCCGCGGCGGCGGACGTCGTCGAGCACCGCGTCGAGTGCGGCGAGGTTGCCGTGGATGTCGGACAGCGCGGCGATTTTCATGGCGGAATCGTCGAGGAACGGAACGGCGATTGTCGCCAATTCGGCGCAGGCCGTCCAACGGCGTGCGTATGCGAAGAAGCGGTGGGCGGTGGTACGTGAAGCCGCGGGTCGCGCGTCAGTCGGTCGCGAGTCGCGCGTACATCGCGAAATCGCCCGGCGTGCCGCGCACCATCTTGTATGCACGCAACAGCCCCTCGTAGCGGTAGCCGCACTTCTGCAGCACGCGCGCGGAGCCTTCGTTGCTGGTCAGCACGACGGCCTGCATGCGCATGAAGCCCTCGGCGAATGCCCACGCGGTGACAGCCTTGCACAGCGCGCTCGCGATTCCACGCCCCCAGTGCGACGGCGCGAGATCGTATGCGATCTCCGCCGAACGGTTCACGGTCGATACGGTATGCAGGCCGATCGTTCCGGCAAGCGAGCCCGATGCGTCGTCGATCACGGCGAGACGGCGGATCGAATCCGGGTCGGCCGATTCGATGGCGTCGAACAGCGGCAGCAGATCGTCGGGCGAGCGCAGATTCCAGCTCGTGTGGCGGAAGACGTCGGGGTTCGTCAGGTACGCGTACCACGCGTCGAGGTCGGCGCGTTCGATCTGGCGGAGCGACAGGCCGGGAAGGCCGGAGGAGGGCGGTGTAGCGATTTTCATCGGCATCCGCTCCTATGCCGCATGACGCCGGTACAGCGCCAGCGACCCGGCGAGCGCGAGCAGCATCGCGCCGCAGGTGCGTTCGAGCCACAGCGCCCCCGCACGCTTCAGCAGCCGCACCGCGCGTGCGCCGAGCAGCGCGTAGCCGAACATCACGACCCCGTCGAGCAGCGCGAACGTGACCGCGAGCGCGACGTATTGCGGTGCGAGCGGCGCGGACGGATCGAGGAACTGCGGCAGGAACGCGGAGAAGAACAGATAGCCCTTCGGGTTCGTCACCGCCGTGAGAAAACTCTTCGCGAAGATCGACGCGTTGCGCCCGGAAGACGCCGTGCCACCGTTCGCGACGGCGACGTCGAGCTGACCCTTCGACATCAGCAGCCGGATCCCGACGTACGCGAGATAGGCGGCGCCGAGCCACTTCACCACCGAGAACCAGAACGCCGACGCCATCAGCAGCGCGCCCAGGCCGAGCGCGACCGCGACGATCAGCACGAAGTCGGACAGCATCGCGCCCGCGAAGCCGTAGGCCGCGCGGCGCACGCCGTAGCGCGAGCCGTTGGTCAGCGCGAGCAGCACGGTCGGGCCGGGTGTCGCGATACCGACGAACGCAACGGCGGCGAAGATCAGCAGGGTCGTTTCATGCATGAAGGCACTCCCGATGGGTGGCGTGCGTTCGATTATCGGTTGCGCCCGCCCCGGCTGTACAGGCGCGGCGCGCTGCGCACAGGGCGGTCCGCTCGACTATCTCAATTTTGGAAATAAACTGTTTTCATTATTCCGCTTTCGATCGGAACCGGTTCCATCTACCATGGCGGCCGCAGTGGGCATGCCCGCCGCGTCGTCGCGCGCGCACGTGGCCGGCCTCGCACCGCCGGCCGATCTCGCTGCCCGCGCTACTCGCAACTGACAGCCAGAACAACGGGTTCACCGCCCGGAGACACGACAATCATGAACAAGCAACTGATCGCAGCCCCGCTGCTGCTCTCGCTCGCGGGCATCGCTGCCGCGCAAAGCTCCGTCACGCTGTACGGCATCGTCGACGCGGGCGTCACCTATCGCAGCAACGAGCGGGTCGGCTCCGCGGGCGCGTACACCGGCCATTCGAGCGTCGGGCTCACGACCGGCAACCTGTCCGGCAGCCGCTGGGGCATCAAGGGTTCCGAGGATCTCGGCGGCGGGATGCGCGCGCTGTTCGTCCTCGAGAACGGCTTCGACATCACGAACGGCACGTCGGGGCAGGGCGGCCGCCAGTTCGGCCGCCAGGCATTCGTCGGCCTCGGCAGCGACCGCTACGGCACGGTCACGCTCGGCCGCCAGTACACGTCGCTCGACGATTTCGTGAGCCCGGTCGGCCCGTCGTCGTACATCGGCGGCTTCGGCGCGCACCCGGGCGACATCGACGACCTCGACCAGACCGCACGGGTCGACAGCTCGATCAAGTACACGAGCGCCAACTACTCGGGCTTCACGTTCGGCGCGCTGTACGGCTTCGGCAGCCAGCCGGGCAGCATGAAGCAGCGCAACACGTGGAGCGTCGGCGCGGCGTACGCGGCGGGCCCGCTGCGCGTCGGCGTCGGCTACGAGCGGTCGGACAACAGCAAGACGGGCGCGACGGACCCGACGGCCGGCAAGTGGCAGAGTACCGACGACGGGCTGTTCAACTCGTCGATCAACGAAGGCTATGCGAGCGCGCAATCGCAGCAGATCATCGCGACCGGCGCGACCTACGACTTCGGCTCGGCCGTCGTCGGCGTGAACTACAGCAACGTGCAGTACCGCAGCGGCGGCCAGTCGCTGTTCACGGGCCACGCGACGTTCAACGTCGCGGGCGTGTTCACGCGCTGGAACGTGCGCCCGCAGACGCAACTGTTCGCGGGCTACAGCTACACGCGCGGCAGCGATGTCGACGGCGTGGACGACCGCGCGCAGTATCACAACGTCACGCTCGGCGCCGTCTACGACCTGTCGAAGCGCACCAGCGTGTACCTGCTCGGCGCGTACCAGCATGCATCGGGCATGACGCTCGACGCGCTCGGCCGGCCGGTGGCCGCGACTGCGTCCGTCTCGGACAAGGCGAACGGTCACTCGTCCGATTCGCGCTCGCAGGCCATCGTCAGCCTGGGCCTGCGCCAGAAGTTCTGACACATCGCGATCGTTGCGGCCGCAACGTTGCCCGCACCTGATGCAGGCAACGTTGCACGCATGCTCCTATACTGTCGCCTCCTTTCCTGGAGGAGACGACATGACCCGAACGCATTCCGCGAGTTGCCTGTGCGGAACCGTCACCGTGACGCTGCGCGGCGAGCCGGCGGCGCGCGCGAACTGCCATTGCGCGACCTGCCGCGATTTCTACGGCACGCCGGTGCTGTCGGCGACCGCATGGCCGCCCGAGCAGGTGGCCGTCGAAGGCGCTAGCGCGACGTTCCCGCATCCGGCGAAGTCGATGTCGCGCACGTACTGCGCGTCGTGCGGCGAGATCGTGTTCGGCACCAACCGGCTCGGCATGCGCGTCGTGCCGAACAGCCTGGCCGCGCGTGCGCACGGCGGGCAACTGCCCGGCGACCTGCAGCCGACGATGCACCTGTTCTACCGGCACCGCGTGATCGACGTCGTCGACGCGCTGCCGAAATTCCTCGACGGCTGGGACGGCCCGACGCTCGACGACGCGAACTGAACGATCGCAGCCGCGTGCCGGCACGGCCGGCGCGCGGTCTTTGGGTTTTCTCCGCCGGATCCCGCTTTCCCTTCCCTTCCCTTCCTCCCGCCGCCTGCCGCTGCGCCGAATCGCACGACGCGATTGCGCCGGATAATATTTTTTCTCTTTCATTTCAATTTCGATTTGTAATCATCGAGCCCGTTTCCGGGGAATGAAAAAGGCAATGCGGGCATTTCAGAAAAAATGACGTATTTGCATTGAGCGACCCGGAAGAAAATGCCGGGGAAAAAGCACCGAAGTCGTGCGGCCGGCAAGCCGTGGCGGCGCGGTGAGCGGGTTTGACCATCGTTGACGGAAAAGCGCCGGACGGCAAAAAGAACGGAGTGAATAATTCGTGATAACGGCGAATGCGCTTTAGCCGGAATCACCAATATTTCATGTGCCGCGATTTACAGTGTCGACAATTGAACGTTCGGGAGCATTATTCATGTCAATGAAACAAATTCGGGCGGCGTTGCTGGGAATGTGCATGGCAATGCTGGCGCCGGCGAGTCACGCGCAGGTGCAATACTCGACCGACTGGCTCGCGAACACGTACGGCACGCTGGCCCAGCACGTGGGCAATGCGGCGCGCTCGATGTGGGTCGCGCCGGAGGGCGTGATCTACACGTCGTCGCGCTGGGACGAGAACGCGGGCGGCGTCGCGCTCTACCAGAACGGCCAGCCGATGGGCACGATCGGCATCCACGACGAATTCCAGGGCGGCGCGATTACCGGCAACGCGACGTCGATCTTCGTCGCGCTCGGCTACAACCGCAACTTCGGCAGCGGCTCGGTGGGCCGCTACAACCGTAGCACGAACCAGCGCGACCTGCGCATCCCGGTCAGCACGTGGACGGGCCTCCCGAACCCGGACGTGATCACCGGCCTCGCGACGGCCGGCAACCTGTTGTATGCAAGCGATTTCTACGGCAACCGCGTGCGCGTCTATACGACCGACGGTGTCTTGCAGCGCGACATCGGCGTGACCGGGCCCGGCGCGCTGGCGCTCGATGCGGCCGGCAACCTGTGGGTCGCGCGCATGAGCGCGGGCGTGGTCGCGCAGTACAGCGCGACCGGCACGCTGATGAACACGATCCAGATGGCGGCCGGCGCGCGGCCGTCGGCGCTGTATTTCGACGCGTCGACGGGGCAGTTGCTGGTGGGCGACCAGGGCCCGGACATGAACATCAAGATCTACAGCCTCGCCGGGTTGCCGCAGCAGATCGGCACGTTCGGCGTGCAGGGCGGCTATCTCGACACGACCTCGGGCATCAAGGGGCAGGTCGGCGACAAGCGCTTTACGCGCGTGGTCGGCATCGGCAAGGATTCGGGCGGCAACCTGTACGTGCTCAACAACGCGTGGGGCGGCGGCTGGGATCTCGGGCGCAACGGCAGCACCGACCTGCATTCGTACAGCCCGACGGGCGCGCTGCAATGGAAGCTGCAGGCGCTGAACTTCGAGGCGATCGCCGCACCCGACCCGGCGACCGACGGCGCGTTCTTCTACAGCGGCAACAACGTGTACACGGGCTCGGCGGGCGGCACGTTCGTCGCGAACACGGTCGACCCGTTCACCTATCCGAAGGACCCGCGCCTCGACATGAACGACTATCAGCGCGGCCAGCATTTCGGCCAGCTCGTGACGGTCGGCGGCAACCGGATTCTCGTCGCGTCGGGCCAGAATCCCGGCAACTTCAATTTCTATTACTTCACGCCGGCGACCGGCTATATCGCGAATCCGGCCGGCTCGCTGCCGGGCAAGCCGTTCAACACGTCGCTGCAGGTCACGACCGGTTTCGACATCGACGGCAACGGCGACGTGTGGGCCGGGCTGAACGGCTCCAACGCAATTACCCGCTACCCGATGACGGGCTTCGATGCGACCGGCAAGCCGTCATGGGGCAAGCCGGTGACGACGCCCGTGCCGAGCACCGTGGCGCCGACGACGCGCATCGTCTACCAGGCGGACAGCGACACGATGATCCTCGCGCAGGGCCTCGCGAACAACTGGGACTGGACCGCGATGAACGGGCACATCGAGGTCTATCACGGCTGGAAGAACGGCAATACGACCGCGCCGAACCCGGTGATCAACCTGACCAGCGCGAACCCGAAATCGATCGCGGCGGCCGGCCACTACCTGTTCGTCGGCTACGTGCACACCGTGCCGAACGTCGACGTGTTCGATCTCAACACGGGCGCGCTCGTGACGACGCTGACGAACTCGAACACGGCGGCGATGGACGTCGGCAACGATGTCGACTCGATGTACGGGATCCGCGCGTACCTGCGCTCGACCGGCGAATACGTGATCACGAAGGACAACTACAACGGCACCAGCATGATCGTGTATCGCTGGCATCCGTGAACGCGCGGGCAGAGCGGGTAGCGCAGGCCGTGCGGGCCGGATGGCCTGCACGGCGTTCGCATCAGGGCGCGCCGAGCACGCGCCCGTTCACGCTGAGCCCGTACATCGAATCGGGCGAATCGTGGAACTTCGCGCGCGTGTCCTTCACCGAGCCCGTGAAGCGCGGGTCCTGCGGACGTTCGTGGCTGTCCATGAAGGTGGCGACGTCCCACGCCTCCTGATCGGTCAGCATGCCGCCGAGCCCGAGCGGCATGTTGGCCTTGATGAAGCCGGCCGCATTGCGGATGTCGCCCATTCCCGCGCCCCAGTTGAACGAACGCGCGCCCCACAGCGCCGGGAAGACCGCCTTGCCGCCGCTCGACTGCCCCTGGCCGTCCGCCCCGTGGCACAGCGCGCAGTGCTGCGTGTAGACGGCGGCGCCGCGCGCATAGTCGGCCTTCTGTGCGGGCGGCGGCAATTTCAGGAAACCCTGACCCGGCAGCTTCGTGCCGACCGGCGCGCCCTTCGCGAGCCAGTACGAATAGGTCTCGAGCGCGACGAGGATCGGGTCGCCGGCCGGCGGCGCCTTGCCGTTCATGCTGTAGCGGAAGCACCCCTGCAGGCGCTCGGCGAACGTGTTCACGTGGCCGTTCTTGCTGCGGTACGCCGGATACAGCAGGTACGCGGCCCACATCGGGCTCGAGTCGGGCCGGCGGCCCGCGTCGAGGTGGCAGCTCGCGCAGGTCAGCTTGTTGCCGACGTACTTGCCCGCGAACTCGGGCGTGTGCAGGAAGATCTGCTCGCCGAGCTTCACGGTCTTGCCGAACTCGTCGGCGGGTATCGCGGATTCGGCGGGCGGCGCGAAGGGTTTGGCGGCCGTCGCCGTCACCGTTGGGGCAGGCGCGGGTGCGGAAGCAGCGGCCGGTGCGTCCTGCGGCGTGGCCGCGAACGCGAGCGCGGGCATCCAGGCCGCGCCGAGCAGGGCCGCGCGGGCGCGGTGGATCAGCGTCGTGCGGTCGATCATCGCTTGTCTCCTTGTGCGGCGCCGCCGCGCGCGTAGTAGGCGGCCACCGCGTCGATGTCGGCGTCGGACAGCTTGCCGGCGATCGCCGGCATTAGCGCCATCGGCCCGGGCGGGCGCGTGCCGTGTTTCCAGCCGTTCAACTGACCGGCGATATAGGCGGCGGGCTGGCCCGCGATCGGCGGAAACGCGGTGCCCACGCCGAGGCCGCCGGGGCCGTGGCATTGCGCGCACGCGGGCAGGCTTTGCGACCAGCGTCCGCGCGTCGCGAGCCATGCGCCGGTGTTCGCCGGGTCGATCGACGTGTCGTCGGAGGCGACGATGCCGGCCGGCGCGGGCAGGCTCGCGAAGTACGCGGAGACCGCATCGCGCTCGTGCGGCGTCAGCAGTTTCGAGAGCGGTTGCATGACCGGGTTCTGGCGGCTGCCGTCCGCGAATGCCGCAAGCTGCGCGGACAGATACGCGGCGGGGGTGCCCGCGAGGCGCGGGAAGCCGGCCGCCGCGTTGCCTTCGCCCTGGCTGCCGTGGCAGCCGATGCACGCGGCGACGCCCGTCGTCGTGCCCTGTGTGGCGATCGTCTTGCCGGGCGTCGCGTCGTCCGCGTGCGCGTGGCCGGCCAGCAGCGCGGCCGCAGCGAGCAGCAGCGGTGCGAACCGGCGTCGCGGTGTGTCCACCGTATCGTTCACGTGTCCCCTCCTTGTTGTAGGTCGCGCGCGCCGCCGGATGGCCGGCGCGCCGCGCGGTCAGCCCGCGTCGGGCTGTTTCTGCTCCGGTGCGAGGTGCTGCGTCGGTGTCGCCGCATCGTAGCGGCCGAAGCCGTAGCGCTGGAAGATCCGGAACGCTTCCGGCGACCGGATGAACGCGAGCCACGTGCGCGCGGCCTCCGGATGCGGCGCGTCCTTCACCATCGCCCCCGCATAGATTGCCGTCGTATTTTGCTCGGCCGGAATGTCGATGTGCATCAGCGGATGCCCGACCTGTTCCTGGAACGCCGCTTCGGATTGCCACAGCACACCCGCGTCCGCGCGACCCTGCATCAGGAACAGCGCGGTTTCCCGATGGTGGATGTGCGTGAGCTCGGTCGTGCCGGTGCGCACCTTGTCGTCGTAGACGGTACGCGCGAGCGCATCGCCGCCGGCCTTCACGAGCGACGCGCGGATCTGCCGCGCGACGCCTTCGAAGGCCGGATTGGGCATCGCAAGCTGCACGTCGGCCCGTGCGAGGTCGTTCAGCGACGCGATGCGCTTCGGATTGCCGGCGCGCACCATGATCGTCAGCTGGTTCGTCACGTACGGCACGGCCGGGCCGGTGAGCGTGCCGTCCGCGATCAGCCCGTTGATCTTGCCGAGCCCGGCGAAATACGCGTCGGGCTTGACCGTCCACGTCATGTTGCCGACGGTGATCGTGCCGCCCGCCTGGATCTGCTTCACCAGCAGGCCGGGCGGGATCGTTTCCCAGTAGATGCGGCCGCGGTACTCGGGATGGTCTTCCTCGAACTTCGCGACGAGCGGCGCCATCGCGAAGAAGTAGTTGCCGCCGACGAACAGCACGAGCTTCGGTGCGGTGAGGTCGCCGTGGAAATCGGCGAGTACGTCGACCTGCGGCACCGTGAATTCGAGGCCCCGGTGCGTCGCGTCGTTGTTGCGGCCGTCCTGCCAGGGCGGAAAGACGGTCGCGGCGGTGCCGGCGGGTGCGGCGAGCG
>NZ_JAAGPE010000253.1:0-13586 GCF_017104605.1 Burkholderia sp. Ac-20384
CCGCGGTGGCCGACGAGGTGCTGGCGCAGCCGGCCGACGTCATCGCGTGGACGCGCGACTGGTGGGCCGCGTCGATGGTGGCCGAGACGGGGGGCCGGCCGGCGACGCCGCACGCGGTCGTCGTGCGCGTGTCGACCGTCGAGCAGGTGCAGGCCGTGATGCGCATCGCGCACGCGGCGACGATTCCGGTGACGGCGTCGGCTGGCCGCAGCAACGTGACGGGCGCGGCGCTGCCCGTGCGAGGCGGCATCGTGCTCGACGTGTGCGAGCTGAACCGGTTGATCGGCGTCGACACCGAGAGCCAGATCGTCGACGTCGAGGCGGGGATGTTCGGCGACGTGTTCGAGGAAACGCTGCAGCGCGAACACGGGCTGACGATGGGGCACTGGCCGTCGTCGTTCGGGATCAGCACGGTGGGCGGCTGGATCGCGTGCCGCGGCGCGGGGCAACTGTCGACGCGCTACGGCAAGATCGAGGACATGGTGTTCGGGATGGACGTGGTACTAGCGGACGGCAGCCTGGTCACGCTCGGCGGCGGTTCACGCGCGGCGGTCGGCCCGGATCTGCAGCAACTGTTCATCGGCAGCGAGGGCACGCTCGGCATCATCGTGCGCGCGCGCCTGAAGCTGCATCGGCTGCCCGACTACGGCCGCGCGATCGCGTACGGCTTCGACACGTTCGCGGCCGGCCTCGACGCGTGCCGCGAGATCCTGCAGCGCGGTGCGAACCCGGCCGCGCTGCGGCTCTACGACGAACTGGAAAGCGGCGTGCAGTTCGGCCTGCCCGATACGAACGTGCTGCTGATCGCCGACGAAGGCACGCAGGAGATCGTCGACGCGGTGATGGCGATCAGCGCGCGCACATGCGAGGAAAGCGGACGCAGGCTCGACGGCGACGCGATCTTCGAGAAGTGGCTCGACACGCGCTACCTGACCGGCAAGAGTGCGGAAGGCTTCAAGCGCAGCCCGGGCTTCGTCGCCGACACGCTGGAGATGTGCGGCCGCTGGCGCGACCTCGCGGCGATCTATCGCGACGTGGTGGCCGCCCTGCAGGCCGTGCCCGGTACGCTGGCCGGATCCGCGCACCAGTCGCATGCCTACGCAGACGGCGCGTGCCTGTATTTCTCGTTGCGCGGCGATGTCGCGGTGGCCGAGCGTGCCGCGTGGTACCGGGCGGCGTGGGACGCGGCGAACGCCGTGCTGATCCAATACAATGCGACGTTGAGTCATCACCACGGCGTCGGGCTGCTGCGTTCGCCGTACATGCGCGATTCGCTGGGCACGGCGTTCCCGGTGCTGCAGACGGTGAAGCGCGCGCTCGATCCGAAGCATATTCTCAACCCCGGCAAGCTTGGCCTCGGCGACGAGACCGGCCCGCGAGTCGACCGGTAAACGTCATGGACAAGTCGCTGGGCGCGCGTCTCGCCCGTCATCCCGTCATCGCCACGCTGTATGGCGTCGAGCAGGCGGACAGCTTCATCGATAGCGCGGCCGAGGTCGGCATCGTCGCGAACGTCGATCTGCGCCGGCTGCAGGCGGTGGTCGTGGCGCTCGCCCGCGCCGGCAAGTTCGTGATCGTCAACATCGACAGTTGCGACGGGCTGTCGCAAGACAAGGGCGGCGTCGAATATCTGGCCGATATCGGCGTCGCGAGCCTCGTCTCCACGCGCGTCGCGACGATCCAGCGCGCGAACCGCGCTGGGCTGATCACGATGCAGAAGGTATTCGTGACCGACCGCTCGACCTGGCCGCGCAGCGTGAAGGCGATCGAGCAGAGCGATCCGAACCTCGTGCAACTGATGCCGGCGCCGATGCTCGCGCACCTGAGCGAAGCCGACCGGCAGGCGTTGCCGCCGATCGTCGCGTCGGGCTTCGTCGGCAACGCGGACGATGTGCGCAGCGCAAGGCGGCACGGTGCAGTCGCGGTGTCGACGAGCGACAGCGCATGGTGGAATTTTGACCCGTCGTCGTGACGGCCCCCAGTCGAACACGGAGCGCAACATGAACGAACCTTACCTGCAGGTCATCGCGCATTTCTACGCCAAACCCGGCAATGGCGATCGCGTGATCGAATTGCTTGCGGAGCTCGCGCCGCTGACGCGCGCCGAGCCGAAGAATCTCGACTACGCGTATTTCCGGTCGCCGGAGAACCCCGACCACGTCGTGATCCTCGAACGCTACCGCGACGCGGACGGCCTCGACGTGCATCGGGAAACGCCGCATTTCCAGCGGATCGGGTTCGGCGCGATCATTCCGTTGCTCGATCGCCGTGAAGTGTCGAGCTACATGGTGAAGCCGGACACCGGCACGGCGACGCCACCGGGAGGCACTCGATGAACCCGTTTCAATTCCGTACCGTTCCGACGCAGGTCGTCGAATTCGGCGCCGCGCGCCGGCTCGGCGCGTTGTTGCGCGAACGCTTTCCGGCGCTCGTGCGGCTGTGTGTCGTCACCGACGCGTTCCTGCATCGCAGCGGCGTGCTCGCGCCCGCGCTGGAGAGCCTCGCCGCGCACGGCTGGCAAGTCACCGTGATCGACGACGTGATCGCCGATCCGCCCGAGCACGTGGTGCTGGAAGCGACCGAACGGGCCGTCGCGGCCGATGCGGAGATCGTGCTCGGCCTGGGCGGCGGATCGTCGATGGACGTCGCGAAGCTGATCGCGGTGCTCGCGCCGGGGCAACAGGCGCTGGCCGACATGTACGGCGTCGACAAGGTGACGAGCGCGCGACTGCCGCTCGTGCAGATGCCGACGACGGCCGGCACCGGCTCCGAAGTGACGGCCGTGTCGATCGTCACGGTCGGCGAGGCGCGCAAGATGGGTGTCGTGTCGCCGCACCTGTTCGCGGACGTCGCGATCCTCGATGCCGAACTGACGCTCGGCCTGCCGCGTGCGGCCACGGCCGCGACCGGCATCGACGCGATGGTGCATGCGATCGAGGCCTACACGTCCGCGCGGCTGAAGAACCCGGTGTCCGACATGCTGGCGACGCACGCGCTGACGCTGCTGTCGCGCAACCTGCTCGCGGCATGCGACGACGGCCACAACCGCCACGCGCGCGAGGCGATGCTGGTCGGTGCGATGTTCGCGGGGCAGGCGTTCGCGAACGCGCCGGTCGCGGCCGTGCACGCGCTGGCCTATCCGGTCGGCGGGATCTTCCATGTGCCGCACGGGCTGTCGAATGCGCTCGTGCTGCCGCACGTGCTGCGGTTCAACGCGCCGGCCGCCGCGCCGCTGTATGCGGAACTCGCGGCGATCGTCGCGCCGTCGGCGACGGGCAGCGATGAAGCGCGTACGCACGCGCTGATCGCCGAGATCGACCGGCTGATCGTCGCGACGGGCATCCCGCGCACGCTGCGCGAAGTCGGCATCGGGGAAGATGACCTGCCGAGGATGGCGTCGGACGCGATGCTGCAGACGCGCCTGCTCGTGAACAATCCGCGCGAGGTGACGGAGGCCGACGCGCTGGAGATCTACCGGCAGGCGTGGTAATGCGGCGGGCGGGTGCGTTGCGCCGCCCGTCATGCATTCACGATGCGCGCGCGGCTTGTCGCGCGGGCCACGCCGCGAGGCAGGCGCACGCGAGCGCCACCGCCACGAGCCCGCATCCGGCCCACGGCGTGACGCGCAGCGCATCGTGTTCGACGAGCACGCCCCCGAGCGCCGAGCCGAGTGCAACACCCGCATGCATGGCCGACACGTTGATGCCGACGCTCGCATCGGCCAGCGACGGAGCAGTGTGGATCAGGTAGTTCTGCACAATCGGCGAGATCGACCAGCTGATGCCGCCCCACAGCATCATCGCGGGCACGAAGGCGAGCGGCGATACACCGGCCGCGGGCAGCACGGCCATCGCGACGAGAAACACGGCCGGGCACGCCCACAGCGCGCGGGAGGCGCCGAGCCTGTCCGAGAAGAGTCCGCCAAGCCATGCGCCGGTCACGCCGGCCATTCCAAATGCGACATACAACCCTTCGAGCGCGGCTGCGCTCGGCGACAGCACGGCCTGCAGATACGGCGTGAGATACGCGAACAGCGTGAAGTGACCGCCGATCATCGCGATGGAGACGAGTTGCGCAGCCACCAGCCGGGGGCGGGCGAGCACCGCGCGATATGACGGCGTGGCCGCTGCATCGGCGGCAGCGGTGGCCGCGATCGGCGCCATGCGAGGCAATCGCCGGCCAAGCCAGATCGCGAGCGGCAGCGCAGGCACGGCGATCGACACGAACACCGCGCGCCAGCCGGCCCAGTCGGCGATCCGCATCCCGATCGGCACGCCGAGCACGAGCGACGCGCTGATCCCCATGAACACGATGCCGATCGCGCGGCCGCGTTGCGACGCCGGCGCAAGTTCGGCCGCGAACCGCGTCGCGACGAGGATCAGCGTCGCACAGCTCGCAGCCATCAGCACGCGCGCGGCGAACAGGCTCGCATAGCCGGGACTGGCCGCGGCGCACAGGTTCGCGGCGGCGAACACGCCGAGCGACGCGAGCAGCGCGGTGCGCCGCTCGACACGCGCGACGCAGGCTGCCGCGACGAGCGCGGCCAGCGCGAACACGGCGGAGAAGATCGTGGTGAGTTGGCCGGCGGCGGCGATCGAAACGTGCAGGCCGGCGGAGATGGCCGGCAGGATGCCGACGCAGATGTTTTCGGCGACGCCGGCCAGGAACACGGCGGCGGCCAGCAGGTAGATGCGAACGTCCAACGGAACCCCTCCTGTACGCACGACGCGACAGCGCCGGGCAGGGGGCGGGGCCGCATCGGAACGAATCGACGGATGGGTTTCGAGGCGAGGCTTCGGTTATCCCGGAAAGCAGGACGGTACCGCACGGTCAGGCGGTGCGCAAGTGCGGATTCTTGCGCGCGTGCCTGCGCCGTGCGGTGGCCCCGCAGAAGGGCGGTGAGTGCCCGCCAGGCCCGGTTACGCGCGTGATGCGTCGGTGCCGGTTGCCACGACGTAAGCGGAAGCCTGCTTCGTGCCGTCCGGCTGCGTTTGCAGATAGACGCCCTGGATTTCCGGCTCGAAACCCGGCAGTGCGTTGATCCCGGCTTCGAGCGCGCGGAAGTAGTCGAGCGCCGGGCCGCCCCATGCTTCGCCGGGCACCACGCAGAAGATGCCGGGCGGATAGGGCAGCGCGCCTTCCGTCGCGATCCGGCCTTCGATGCGATCGAGCGTGACGAGCTCGACGTTGTTGCGAATCAGCTCGGCGTTCGCGGCCTGCGGCAGCATCGCCTGTTTCGGGAACTGCGCGCGCCGGAACATCAGCTTCTGCAGATGCTTCATGTCGTGGCTGCGGTAGAAGTCGTGCATTCGCTGGCACAGCTGCCGCAGGCGCATGTTGCCGTACAGCTCCGGATACGCTTCGCACAGCGACGGAATCGCTTCGCGCAGCGGCGTGTCCTGGTCGAGATGGCGTTCGAACTGCGCGAGGTGCGCGACCAGATGCTGCAGCTTGCCGAAGCTCTCCGACGGCGTGAGCAGGAACAGGATCGTGTACAGGTCGGCCTTCTCGGGCACGACGCCGTGCTCGCGCAGGTAGCGCGCCAGGATCGGCGCCGGCGCGCCGAACGCCGCGTATTCGTGCGTGTCGCGATCGATGCCGGGCGTCGTCAGCAGCAGCTTGCACGGGTCGACGAAATACTGGTCGTCCGCATAGCCTTCGAAGCCGTGCCACGTGTCGGCCGGGTGGAAGCGGAAGAAGCGCAGGTCGTCGACGATCTGCTCGGTCGGGTAGTCGGCCCACGGGCGGCCGTCGATGTTCTGGGGAACGAACGGTCGGATCTGGCGGCAGGTCTTCAGCAGCAGCTTGCGCGCATCGACGCCGTGCGCCACGCAGTCGCGCCACAGGCGCTTGCCGGCCGGGCCGGCGTGCATCTGCGCGTTGACGTCGAGTGCCGCGAACATCGGGTAGAACGGGCTCGTCGACGCATGGATCATGTACGCGTTGTTGAAGCGCCGGTGATCGCAGAAGCGCTTCTGGCCTTCGATGTGGCTGTCCTTCTTGTGGATCTGCGACGTCTGCGAGAAACCGGCCTGCTGCTTGTGCACCGATTGCGTGACGAAGATGCCGGGATCGTCGGGGCCGAGCGTCAGCATCAGCGGCGAGCAGTCCTGCATCATCGGGATGAACTGCTCGTAGCCGACCCACGCCGAGTCGAACAGGATGTAGTCGCACAGATGCCCGATCCGGTCGACGATCTCGCGCGCGTTGTAGATCGTGCCGTCGTAGGTGCCGAGCTGGATCACCGCGAGCCGGAACGGCCGCGGCCGGTCGGCGCGTTCCGGCGCGACGTCGCGGATCGCGTCGCGAATGCGCGCTTCGTCGAGCGCCGCGCTGTCGACGCCGCCGATCAGGCCCCACGCGTTGCGCGCGGTTTCGAGGTAGACCGGCCGCGCGCCCGACAGCACGAGCGCGCCGAGGTGTACCGACTTGTGGTTGTTGCGGTCGAACAGCACGAGATCGTCGGGGGCGAGCAGCGCGCTCGTGACGACCTTGTTCGACGTCGACGTGCCGTTCAGCACGAAGTACGTCTTGTCCGCGTTGTAGATCCGCGCGGCATTGCGCTGCGCTTCCAGCGCGGGGCCTTCGTGGATCAGCAGGTCGCCGAGCCGGACATCGGCGTTGCAGAGGTCGGCGCGAAAGATCGTCTCGCCGAAGAAGTCGAAGAACATCCGGCCGAGCGGGTGGTTCGAGAAGAACTGACCGCCCTGGTGGCCGGGGCAGTCGAATTCGACGTAGCCGCGCTGTACGTATTCGCGCATCACCTTGAAGAACGGCGGCAGCAGGTTCTCGCTGTAGATGTCGGCGGCGGCGGAGATCTGCCGGCCGTAGTAGTGGCGTCCGCCGTGGCGGAGCTGGATCACGCCGCTGGCGCTCGGCAGGATCGACGGCGGCACTTCCTGGTCGGGCTCGACCGCGACGAAGAACGGAATCGCGAATCCGGTTCTTTCGACGGTTTTAAGCACCTGTTGCGCCGAATCGATTCCGACGACGATGGCCGCGATATTCGTGAAATCGGTCTGAAATACATCGACCTGTTCGTGCGTGGTGAGGAAGGCACCAATCAGCGCCGGCTCGACTGCGATTTTCAACAGGCTCACGCGAACTCTCCCGTAAATGTGCGGAAAACGGGAGCCGCATTCGCACCGGTGCGTAATCCGCGTAATCCGACACGCGCTGCAGCCGATTGAAACGCTCCCGCGAATGCTGAATGCCGAATGGCGCGCCGCACGATGCAGCCTTGCGCGGCGCGGTGCAGCCGCCACCGGACAAGGCACGGCGCAGCCGATCGTAGCAACAAAACGGGGCGAATTCAATCGACCGGAATCGACAATCCCGGCGCGGGATGAGAACGATCAAATAATCGGAAATTGGCGTGCTGCAATGCACATCAAAATGAACCGATCGTGAAATGCGATTTGAAAACGGCCGACCGTTTCGCCGAATCGTCTGCTTTTCATCAAATGGCATCTATGGCATAGTCGGCTCCGAATTGGATGGCGAATCAAACCGGATTTGCGAGCGTCTCACGCCGCCGCCCGTGGCCTGCTGTCCGCGTGCTCGTGAGACGCATCACCCCAACGAAGCATCGGAACAACGAGGGCAACAACATGAATACCTCCGTCGGTGGCATTCGTCGTCTCGGCATGCGCGCGCTTCTGGTCGACGACGAGATCACGCAGGAAACCGCGACCGGGCGTGCGGTCCGTACGCTGAGCGCGGAACTCGTGCAGCGCGACATCGACGTGCTCACGGCAACCTCGGCCGACGATGCAATCATGCTGATCCGCTCCGATCCGTCGATCCAGTGCGTGCTGCTCGACTGGGATCTCGGCGTGGACGGCCACGGGCCGTCCGAGGCCGTGGTCGACGCGATCCGGCATCGCAACGGCAACGTGCCGATCTTCCTGCTGGCCGACCGCAGCGTCGCATCGACGGTGCCGTCCGCGGTGATGGGCAAGGTCGACGATTTCGTGTGGCTGCTCGAAGATACGGCCGACTTCATCGGCGGGCGCATCCATGCGGCGATCGAACGCTATCGCGCCACCGTGCTACCGCCGATGTTCGGCGCGCTCGCGAAATTCTCGCGCGTCTACGAATACTCATGGCATACGCCCGGCCACACGGGCGGCACGGGCTTCCTGAAATCGCCGGTCGGCCGCGCGTTCTTCGAATACTTCGGCGAAGCGCTGTTCCGTTCCGACCTGTCGATCTCGGTCGGCGAACTCGGCTCGCTGCTCGACCACTCGGGCCCGATCGGCGAAAGCGAGCGCTACGCGGCGCGCGTGTTCGGCGCGCATCGCACGTATCACGTGACGAACGGCTCGTCGACGTCGAACCGCATCATCCTGATGGCGAGCGTGAGCCGCGACCAGATCGCGCTGTGCGACCGCAACTGCCACAAGTCGGCCGAGCATGCGATGACGATGTCGGGCGCGATCCCGACCTACCTCGTGCCGACGCGCAATCGCTACGGGATCATCGGGCCGATCGCGTCGGAGCGCCTCACGCAGGCGGCGATCCGCGAGGCGATCACGTCGAACCCGCTCACGGCCGGGCTCGCCGACCGCCAGCCGAAGCATGCGATCGTCACCAATTCGACGTACGACGGCCTGTGCTACAACGTCGCGCGCGTCGAGGAGCTGCTCGGCGCGAGCGTCGACCGGCTGCATTTCGACGAAGCATGGTACGGCTACGCGCGTTTCAACCCGATCTACCGCGATCGCCATGCGATGCACGGCGACCCGCGCGACCATCATGCGGACCGCCCGACGGTGTTCGCGACGCAGTCGACGCACAAGCTGCTGACCGCGCTGTCGCAGGCGTCGTACATCCACGTGCGCGACGGCCGCAACCCGATTCCGCATGGCCAGTTCAACGAAACATTCATGATGCACGCGTCGACGTCGCCGAACTACGCGATCATCGCGTCGAACGACGTCGCGGCCGCGATGATGGACGGCCCCGGCGGCGCGGCGCTCACGCACGAGTCGATCGAGGAGGCCGTCGCGTTCCGGCAGATGATCGCGCGGATGAACAGCGAGTTCGGCGCGAAAGGCGACTGGTTCTTCGAATGCTGGCAGCCCGACACCGTGCTCGAGACGCGCACCGGCCGCACGCTGCCGTTCCACGATGCGCCGCCCGAGCTGCTCGCGAGCGACCCGTCGTGCTGGGTGCTGCGCCCCGGCGCGCAATGGCACGGCTTCGGCAATATCGAAGATGGCTACTGCATGCTCGATCCGATCAAGGTGTCGATCGTCACGCCGGGCGTCGCGCCGGCCGGCGGGCTGATGCCGGTCGGCATTCCGGCGAGCATCGTGACCGCGTATCTCGATGCGCGCGGGATCGTCGTCGAGAAAACCACCGACTTCACGATCCTGTTCCTGTTCTCGATTGGCATCACGAAGGGCAAATGGGGCTCGCTCGTCAGCGCGCTGTGCGACTTCAAGCGCGACTACGATGCGAACCTGCCGCTCGACATGGCGATTCCGTCACTGGTGAAGGAGCACGGCTCGCGCTATGCGGGCATGGGGCTGAAGGACCTGGCCGACACGATGTTCGCGGCGATGGAGCAGCTCGGCACGACGCGGCTGATGTCGGAAGCCTTCTCGATCCTGCCGAAGCCGGAGATGAGCCCGGTGCGCGCGTACGAGCATCTGGTGCAGGGCCGCGTCGAGCAGGTCACGCTCGAGGAGCTGGCCGGGCGCACGGTCGCCACCGGCGTCGTGCCGTATCCGCCGGGCATTCCGCTGCTGATGCCGGGCGAGAACGCGGGGCCGGCGGGCGGCCCGGTGCTCGGCTACCTGAAGGCGCTCGAAGCGTACGACCGGCGCTTCCCGGGCTTCGCGCACGACACGCACGGCGTGGAAGTCGAGGACGGCACGTACCGCGTGTATTGCCTGACGGCCTGAACGAGCGACCGGCCGCGCGACGGCCTCACATCGAAGGATCGACATCATGGAAAACACAGCGCGCATGTCCGACGCGGCCCCCGCGGCCGCGCCGAAGAACCGGATGAACGTCTGGCAGCTCACCATCCTCACGGCGGTCAACATGATGGGCTCCGGCATCATCCTGCTGCCGTCGAAGCTCGCGCAGGTCGGCACGATCTCGCTGCTGTCGTGGATCGTCACGGCCGGCGGCTCGCTCGCGCTGGCCTATGCGTTCGCGCGCTGCGGGATGCTGAGCCGCAAGCCGGGCGGGATGGGCGGCTACGCGGAATATGCGTTCGGCAAGGCCGGCAACTACATGGCGAACTACACGTACGGGTTGTCGCTGGTGATCGCCAACGTCGCGATCGGCGTCACGGCGGTCGGCTACGGCACCGTGCTGTTCGACGCGACGCTGTCGCCGCTGCAGACCGGCCTGTGGACGATCTTCCTGCTCGTGCTCACGACGGTCGCGAACTTCGGTGGCTCGCGCATCACCGGCCGGATCGGCGCGGTGACGGTGTGGGGCGTGATCATTCCGGTCGTCGTCGTGTCGCTGATCGGCTGGTTCTGGTTCAGCGGTGCGACCTGGGGCGCCGCGTGGAACCCGAACAACATCCCGTTCGGGCCGGCTGTGGGCAGCTCGATCGCGGTGACGCTGTGGGCGTTCCTCGGGCTCGAATCGGCATGCGCGAACTCGGACGCCGTCGAGAATCCGGAGCGCAACGTGCCGATCGCCGTGCTCGGCGGCACGATCGCGTCGGCGATCTTCTACATCGTGTCGACCAACGTGATTGCGGGGATCGTGCCCAACGCGATCCTCGCGAAGTCGAACGCGCCGTTCGGCATCGCGTTCGCGACGATGTTCACGCCGACGGTCGGCACGATCGTCACCGCGCTGATGGTGATCGCATGCATCGGCTCGCTGCTCGGCTGGCAGTTCACGGTCGCGCAGGTGTTCAAGAGCTCGGCGGACGTCGGCTACTTCCTGCCGGTGTTCGCGCGGGCGACGCGCACCGGCACGCCGATCGTCGGGATGGTGATCCTGCTCGTGGCGCAGGTCGCGCTGGCGTTGATGACGATCAGCCCGGAGCTGAGCAGCCAGTTCCAGAAGATCGTCGATCTCGCGGTCGTCACGAACCTCGTGCCGTACGTGATGTCGATGGCCGCGCTGATCACGATCCAGAAGGTCGCGAAGGTGCCGCCGGCGAAGGCGCTGCTGACCAACGCGATCGCGATGGTGGCCACCGCGTACAGCTTCTATGCGCTGTTCAGCTCGGGCGAGCAGGCGCTGATGCTCGGCGGCCTGTGCGTGTTCCTCGGCTGGACGCTGTTCGGTTTCGTCAGCGCGCGCTTCTACCAGATGGAAGTCGACGCCCATGTGAAGGAGCCGGGGAAGTCGCTGCAGGCGTGATGCCGGCGGCCCGCCGCTTGCCGCCGGCGGGCGCATGGCGTCAGTACGTGCGCTTCTTCAGCAGCGCGGGAATTTCCTGTTTCAGCAGGTCGACGATGACCCGCACGCGCGGCGGCAGCGGCCGCTGCGCCTGGACGAGCGCGTTGAGCGCGAAGGCGGGGATCGTGTACCGGGGCAGCACCTCGACGAGTTTGCCTTGCGCGAACGCGTTCAGGCAGGCCGGCTGCTGGACCACGCCGATGCCGCCGCCGGCCAGGATCGTGTCGAACATCGGACGCCAGTGGCTGGTCGTCATGACCGTCTGGATCCGCGCGTATTCGAGCGTTTTGTCCTCGCCTTGCAGCGGCAGTTGCTCGTTCGCGAAGATGCCCTTCACGCGGATGAACGGGTGGTTCACGAGGTCGGTCTTGTTTTCGATCGGGCCGTAGCGAGCGAGATACGACGGCGCGGCCACCAACACGCGCTCCACTGCGCCGATCGGATGCGCGACGAATCCGCCGTCGCCGAGCTGGCCGAGCCGGATCGAGATGTCGACGCCTTCCGTGACCGGATCGACGATGCTGTCGTTCAGTATGAGGTCGATGTGAAGCTGCGGATACAACGTGCGGATGTGCATCAGCGCCTTCGGAATCACGACTTCGCCGAAGCACTGCGGCGACGCGAGCCGGATCGTGCCGCTCAGCGTCTGTTCCACTCTCGATACCGATGCGATCGTATCTTCCGCCGCGTCGAGCAGTTCCTTGCTGCGTTCGTAGAAGACCCGGCCTTCCTCGGTGCAGGTGAGGGTGCGGGCACTGCGCATCAGCAGCCGCGTGCCGAGGAATTTCTCGAGTTTCTCGATGCGCTCGCTGACGGCCGGCTGGCCCATGTCGAGATCCCGGGCCGCGCCTGACATCGTGCCGCGCTCGACAACCCGGACGTAGATGCGCATCGTCGCCAACAAATCCATGAAGTCGCGCCTCTTGTCTGATTAATGAACGTTTATAATCCGCCTGAAAATACGGCGATTCAATCTCGTTTTAAGAGCAATATCCATCGCTGAACACGGCTTCCGGTCAATACAACGTACTCAGAATCATCCGGAAACCATTTCGCATTTCGATCCGTTTTCCAATCGGCAGATGGTACTAAAACACCTTTCTCCGAAAGATGCGCGCACGGCCGATATTTGATATCGGCTCGACAGACTACCGTCAAGCCCTGACGCACCGTAATCTTCGCCGCGACCTGTCAGTTTGGACAGGAAGCGGTTGACGCATGCGGATACGAAGGGCGGCTGACGGGCAACGCCATGCGATTCTCCGCGGCGATGCGCGCAGGACCGAACGTCTTCCCCGACACATCCGCATTCGTTTCGTCCGTTCACGAGACGGATTTCCCGCTTCCGTTCCGATTCCGGTGGTTTCGCCCATACGCCCCGCATGCTGGCGCGATGTGGCTCCAGCCGGATTCCCGCCTTTTTGCTTTTGCTTCTGCGTCCCTGCAACAGCCAGTTGATTCGGACCACTTATCAGTTTCGCGATAACACTGGATAGCCATGAACAAGATCTACAGAACAATCTGGAATGAATCGATCCGCGCATGGGTCGCGGTTCACGAAAACGCGGCGGCGTGCGGCAAGTCGCCGCGCAGCTCGCGCCGGCGCCTGTCGCGCGGGCTGCTCGCGTTGGGTATGGCTGCCACCGGCTTTGCAGCGACGACGCCGACGGCGTTCGCGCAGGTGACGACGTCCGGTAGCGACCAGGGTTTCGGCATCGGCTCGACGAGCCGCGGGAATGCCAATTGCGTCGCGATCGGCGCGAAGGGCTCGTCCAACGCGGTGGCGAATTGCGGCGGGGCCGATGCGCTGGCCGTCGGCAACGGCGCGACGGCGACCGGCGCGACGTCCGCCGCGTTCGGCTATAGCGCACGGGCGATCAACAACGGCGACCTGGCGATGGGCGCGACCGCCTATGCGTCGGGCGGGGCCGGCAACCTGTCGGCGGTGGCACTCGGGCGCGGTGCGACGGCGGTCGGCGAGGATGCGCTGGCGCTCGGCAACTCGGCCAATGCGCAGGTGAACTACGGCGCGGCGCTCGGCAACTTCGCGCAAGTGACCGCGCGCAACGCGCTGGCCGTCGGCAATTCGTCGAATGCGGGCGGCGTGGCCGCGACCGCGATCGGCAACTTCGCGACGGCGACCGGCACCAACGCGGTGGCGATCGGCGGCGGTGGCGTGCCGGGCGCTTTCATCGGCGCGCACG
>NZ_JAAGPE010000254.1:0-13714 GCF_017104605.1 Burkholderia sp. Ac-20384
TCCGCCGCGCTGGCCGCAGTCGGCACGACCGGCTGCGGCAGCGCCGTGAAGCCGGCCGCGACGCCAGCAGGCTTGTTCGCGTCGCCGATCACCGGCGCGTTGATCGGTTCGGTCGCCGACGCCGCGGCCGCCACGGCCGCGGCCTCGTTCTCCGGTTTCTGGCGGTCGATGAGGTAGAAGTCGAGCACGCGGCGCGCGATCGGGCCGGCGGCCTGCGCCCCCCAGCCGCCGTTCTCGACGACCAGCGCGACGGCGATCTGCGGATGGTCGACCGGCGCGTACGCGATGAACAGCGCGTGGTCGCGCAGGTGCTCGGCGAGCAGGTGGCCCTTGTAGTTGGAGCCTTGCAGCGAGAACACCTGTGCGGTACCGGTCTTGCCGGCGGCGAGGTACGGCGCGCCGCGGAACACCTTGTACGCGGTGCCGGACGGGTTCTCGATCACGTTCTCCATCCCGCGCTTCACGACGTCGATGTCGGCCTGCTTGAGCGGGATCACTTCGCTTTCCTTCGGCACGGTCAGGTGGCGCCCGCGCGAGATCGGATCCTCGACTTCCTTCACGAGGTGGGGCTTCATCACGACGCCGTTGTTCGCGAGCGTCGCGGTCGCGTGCGCGAGCTGCAGGATCGTGAACGAGTTGTAGCCCTGGCCGATCCCGAGGCTGATCGTCTCGCCGTCGAACCACTTCTGCTGCGCGGCCTTCTTGAACGCCTTCTTCTTCCAGTCGGTCGACGGCAGGATCCCGCGCGCCTCGCCCTGGATGTCGATCCCGGTGATCTGGCCGAAGCCGAACGGTTTCATGAAGTTCGCGATCGAGTTCACGCCGAGATCGCGCGCGAGCATGTAGAAGTAGGTGTCGTTCGACACCATGATTGCCTTGTTCATGTCGACCCAGCCCTGGCCCGAGCGCACGTCGTTGCGGAACGTGTGGCCGCCGAACGTGAAGTAGCCGGGATCCTGGAAGCCCCAGCCCGGCGTGCGCTTGCCGAGCGTCAGGCCGGCGAGCGCCATGAACGGCTTGTACGTCGAGCCGGGCGGGTAGGTGCCGTGCAGCGGGCGGTTCAGGAGCGGCTTGTCGGTCGAGTTGTTCAGCTCGTCCCAGGTCTGCTGGTCGATGCCGTCGACGAACGAGTTCGGGTCGAAGCTCGGCGACGACACGAACGCGAGCACGTCGCCCGTCTTCGGCTCGATCGCGACCAGCGCGCCGCGCTTGCCGGCGAACGCCTGCTCGGCGACCTGCTGCAGCCCGATGTCGAGCGACAGCACGAGGTTGTTGCCGGGCGTCGCCTGCGTGCGCGACAGCGTGCGCACCGGCCGGCCGCCGGCCGTCACCTCGACTTCCTCGAAGCCCGTCAGCCCGTGCAGCTCGGTCTCGTAGCTCTGCTCGACGCCGATCTTGCCGATGTAGTCGGTGCCCTTGTAGTTGTTCGCGTCGCGGCGCGGATCGTAGTTTTCCTGATCGCTGTCGTTGTCGTCGCTCATCGCGTCGATGCGATCCTGGTCGCGCTTCGAGATCCGGCCGATGTAGCCGATCACGTGCGCGGCCGTCGTGCCGAGCGGATATTGCCGGAACAGCCGCGCGCGCACGTCGACGCCGGGGAAGCGGAAGCGCTGCGCGGTGAAGCGTGCGACTTCCGCGTCGGTGAGCCGGGTGCGGATCGGCAGGCTCTCGAAGTTCTTCGAGTCTTCCTGCAGCTTCTTGAAGCGGCGGCGGTCGCGCGCGTCGATCGGGATGATCTCGGACAGCTTGTCGATCGTGTTGTCGAGCGTGTCGTCGAGCTTCGACGGCGTGATCTCGAGCGTGTACGCCGAATAGTTCTTCGCGAGGATCACGCCGTTGCGGTCGGTGATGATCCCGCGGTTCGGCACGATCGGTGCGACGGAGATGCGGTTTTCCTCGGCCTGCAGCGCGTATTTGCCGTGCTGCATCAACTGCAGGTAGAAGAAACGGCTCGCGAGCAGCCCGAAGCAGACGAACACGAACACGCCCGCCGCCGCGACGCGCAGGCGGAACTTCGAGAGCTGCTGTTGGGTGTCGTTGAATTCGGTCATGCGATTAGAGGCGATCTGGCCCACGCACGGCGTGCGGGCGCGGGCGAGGTGCCGCCCCGAAGCGCGGCGCGCGGCGGGCGTGGAGGCGGCGGGTATTCAAGGCAGGCCCCTGGCTCAGATGGGGCGCGTATCGTCCGGATCGACCGGGCGGCGTTGCGGCATCAGCAGCAGGTGGCTCGCGATCGGCCACAGCGCGGCCTCGACGAAGCCGTCGACCAGATAGCGCCAGCCCGGGAACGCGGCGCCCATCACGAGGCGGATCACGAACGGGACGAGCTGCGCGACGACCAGCAGCGGCGTGACGTACAGCACCTGCACGCCGATCGGCATCCACAGCACGCGGCGGTGGATCGTGATCGCGCCGTACGACAGCAGCGTATAGGCGAGCGCATGCTCGCCGAGCAGCCCCGCGTCATGCACGTCCATCAGGATGCCGAGCGCGAACGCGACGCCCATCCCGACCTTGCGCGGCTGGTGGATGTTCCAGAACAGCAGCACGAGCGCGACGAAGTCGGGCACGCCGGGCAGGCGGCCCCACGGCATCAGGTTCAGCAGGAACGCGGCGGCGAGGCTGAAGACGATGAAGTACGGATTGACCGGCTGCAGGATGTATTGCGGGCGATTCATCGCTGGGCTCCTGATTGCCCGGCCGCGGGTTTCGCGGGCGTGGCGGCGGGCTTGGCCGGAGCGGCCGGCGCCGCAGGCGCGGGCTTCGCGCCAGGCTGGGCCGCGGCGGCCGGCTTCGCATTCGCATCAGCCTTGTCGGCCTTCTCGCCCTTGGCGGCGGCCTTCGCGCCCTTCTTGCCCTTCGCGTTCTTGTCGGCGGCCGGATCGGGCTCGGCCGGACGCGGCGGGATGTCGTTCTGGTAATGCAGCACGAGCATCTGGCGCGCGCCGCGTACGGCGGCGATCGGCGCGCAGGTCACGCGTGCGAACGCCGTATCGGCGAGCTTGTCGACGCGCACGACCTTCGCGACCGGCAGGCCGGGCGGGTAGACGCCGTCGAGGCCGCTCGTGACGAGCTCGTCGCCGACGACGAGATCCGCGCTCGTCGGCACGAAGCGCAGGTCGAGCGAATCGCCCTTCGGCGTGCCGTAGATCACGCTGCGCAGGCCGGTGCGCAGCACCTGCACGGGAATCGCGAGATCGCGGTCGGTGACCAGCGTGACTTCGGACTGGAGCGGGAACACGCGCGTGACCTGGCCGACCACGCCGTTTTCGCTGACGACGGGCGCGCCGTTCTGGATGCCCTGCTGCGACCCCTGGCCGATCACGATCTTCTGCGTGAACGGATCGCTCGTGTCGTACTGGATTTCGGCCGGCGTCGATTGCGTCGCGATGTGCTGGCGCAGCTCGAGCACCGCGCGCAGGTGCGCGTTCTCCTGCGTGAGCACGGCGGCCTGGTTGGCTTGCGTGGACAACTGCAGGTTGCGCTTGCGGAGGTCGTCGTTCTCATGGCGCAACGATGCGCCGGTGACGGCGATGTCGGCCGCGCCCATGAACAGGTCGCGCGGCACGAGCGCGGCGCGCTGCAGCGGGTAGAGCACGGTGCCGAGCACGCCGCGGACGATTTCGAGCGTGCTGAAGCGCGCGTCCGAGACGAGGAGCGCGATGGCGAGGGCAACGAAGAAGATGAGCCGCGCGAGCGCGGGCGGACCTTGCTTGAAGAGGGGCGGCGGACTGTATTCCATGGTCGGCGCCGGGCGCGAATGATCGGTTAAATGATGCTCAGACGCGCAAACGGCGCGGCGGTTCGTTCTAAACGAGCGAGCCGGCCACGCCGCGGTTGCGTCATGTCAGGAAGACTACCTGGACGATCACTCGTACGAGAAGATGCTGCCCAGCTTGTCCATGCGCTCGAGCGCCATGCCCGAACCGCGCACGACACAGGTGAGCGGATCTTCCGCGACGAGCACCGGCAGGCCGGTTTCTTCCGCCAGCAGGCGATCGAGATCGCGCAGCAGTGCGCCGCCGCCCGTCAGCATCATCCCGCGTTCGGCGATGTCGGCGCCGAGTTCCGGCGGCGTCTGTTCGAGCGCGATCTTCACCGACGACACGATCTGGTTCAGCGGATCGGTCAGCGCTTCGAGAATTTCGTTGCTGGAGATCGTGAAGCTGCGCGGAATGCCTTCCGACAGGTTGCGGCCCTTCACTTCCATTTCCTTGACTTCGGAGCCCGGGAACGCGGAGCCGATTTCCTTCTTGATCGCTTCGGCGGTCTGTTCGCCGATCAGCATCCCGTAGTTGCGGCGGATGTAGTTGACGATCGCCTCGTCGAACTTGTCGCCGCCGACGCGCACCGAACCCTTGTACACGATGCCGCCGAGCGAGATCACGCCGACTTCCGTCGTGCCGCCGCCGATGTCGACGACCATCGAGCCGGTGGCTTCCGACACCGGCAGGCCCGCGCCGATCGCAGCGGCCATCGGCTCTTCGATCAGGTAGACCTGCGATGCGCCGGCGCCGTGCGCGGCTTCCTTGATCGCGCGGCGCTCGACCTGGGTCGAGCCGCACGGCACGCAGATGATGATGCGCGGCGACGGCGAGAACATGCGCGACTCGTGGGCCGTCTTGATGAACTGCTTGATCATCTGCTCGGTGACGGTGAAGTCGGCGATCACGCCGTCCTTCATCGGGCGGATCGCCTCGATGTTGCCCGGCACCTTGCCGAGCATCTGCTTGGCTTCCTTACCGACTGCCTGGATGGTCTTCTTGCCGTTGGGGCCGCCTTCCTGGCGGATCGACACGACGGACGGCTCATCGAGCACGATGCCCTTGCCGCGCATGTAGATCAGGGTGTTTGCGGTGCCGAGGTCGATCGCGAGATCGTTGGAGAAGTAGCTGCGCAAAAAACCGAACATTCAGAATCCTGTTTCGCTCTGGGCCGGCCCTGCATAGCGAGCGCTGAGGGCGGCAGCGGAAAAAATAACAGCCTCGGGAAGCGTGGCGGAAGCGGCCGCCGCGGCGCACGAAGCTGCGAGTGATGTCTACCGGGGATCGCACGATGCACGCACGGCTTGCCGAAGCGGGGCGAAACGGTGCGGGAAAAGGCTGCCGGGTTTGGGTCGAACGCGTAATGATACCTTATAATTTCACGGTATTTGAATCGAAACGGCCGGTATTTTTGCCGCTTCGGCCCCGATTTTTGAGGGTGGGATCGCACCCTCCAACCCCCCGCCGCAGTGCTGCTTTTGATGCGCTGCGCAGCCTTGTTTTTCCGGTGATCGCATGGCCCTGACCCTGACCGATGTGAAACGCATCGCGCACCTGGCGCGACTCGAAATGGCCGACGCCGACGCCGAGCACATGCTCGGCCAGCTCAATGAACTCTTCGGCCTCGTCGAGCAGATGCAGGCGGTCGACACCGCCGGCATCGCGCCGCTCGCCCACCCGATCGAACAGATCCAGGAAGTCGCGCAGCGCCTGCGCGAAGACGCCGTGACGGAAGTCGTCAATCGCGACGACAACCAGCGTCCGGCGCCGGCCGTCCAGGACGGCCTCTATCTTGTGCCGAAGGTGATCGAGTAAGCATTCGATGACAAGCGCGCCGCCGCCTTTGCGCCGCGCGCCACCCAGAATTCCCAGGAAAACCACTCAATGCACGCAAAAAGCCTGACCGAACTGCGCGCCGCGCTCGCCGCCAAGGAATGCTCGGCCGTCGAGCTCGCGCAGCTCTACCTGAAACGGATCGAAGCCGCGCGCGACCTGAACGCGTTCGTCCACGTCGATGCCGATCTGACCCTCGCGCAGGCGAAAGCTGCCGACGCCGAGCTCGCGCGCGGCGCGGGCGGCGCGCTCACCGGCCTGCCGATCGCGCACAAGGATGTCTTCGTCACGCGCGGCTGGCACTCGACCGCCGGCTCGAAGATGCTCGCGAATTACGAGAGCCCGTTCGACGCGACCGTCGTCGCCCGCCTGCAGGCGGCCGGCATGGTCACGCTCGGCAAGACCAACATGGACGAGTTCGCGATGGGCTCGTCGAACGAGAATTCGGCGTTCGGCGCGGTGAAGAACCCGTGGGACACCAACGCGGTGCCGGGCGGCAGCTCGGGCGGCAGCTCGGCCGCCGTCGCCGCGCGCCTCGCGCCGGCCGCGACCGGCACCGACACCGGCGGCTCGATCCGCCAGCCCGCGTCGTTCGCGGGCGTGACGGGCATCAAGCCGACCTACGGCCGCGTGTCGCGCTACGGGATGATCGCGTTCGCGTCGTCGCTCGACCAGGGCGGCCCGATGGCGCAGAGCGCGTCCGACTGCGCGCTGCTGCTGAATGCGATGGCCGGCTTCGACGAGCGCGACTCGACGAGCCTCGAGCGCGAAGATGAAGACTTCACGCGCCACCTCGGCCAGCCGTGGGCGGCCGGCAACGATGCGGGCAAGCCGCTCGCGGGCCTGCGCATCGGCCTGCCGAACGAGTATTTCGGCGACGGTCTCGCCGACGACGTGCGCGCGACGATCGACGCGGCCCTGAAGCAGTATGAAGCGCTCGGCGCGACGCTCGTGCCCGTGTCGCTGCCGAAGACGGAGCTGTCGATCCCCGTGTACTACGTGATCGCGCCGGCGGAAGCGTCGTCGAACCTGTCGCGTTTCGACGGCGTGCGCTTCGGCCACCGCGCCGCGCAGTACGGCGACCTGCTCGACATGTACAAGAAGTCGCGCGCGGAAGGCTTCGGCCCCGAGGTGAAGCGCCGGATTCTGGTCGGCGCGTACGTGCTGTCGCACGGCTACTACGACGCGTACTACCTGCAGGCGCAGAAGATCCGCCGCATCATCGCGAACGATTTCCAGGAAGCGTTCAAGTCCTGCGACGTGATCATGGGCCCGGCGTCGCCGACGGTCGCATGGGATCTCGGCTCGAAGGGCGACGATCCGGTGCAGATGTATCTCGCGGATATCTACACGCTGTCGGTGAGCCTCGCCGGCCTGCCCGGCATGAGCGTGCCGTGCGGCTTCGGTGCGGGCGCGAACGCGAAGCGCCCGGTCGGCCTGCAGATCATCGGCAACTATTTCAACGAAGCCCGGATGCTGCAGGTCGCGGACGCGTTCCAGCGCGCGACCGACTGGCACAAGCAAGTTCCGGCGGGGGTGTAAGCACATGGCAACTCAATGGGAAGTCGTCATCGGTCTCGAGACGCACGCGCAACTGTCGACCGTCTCGAAGATTTTCTCGGGCGCGTCGACGCAGTTCGGCGCCGAGCCGAACACGCAGGCCTGCCCGGTCGACCTGGCGCTGCCGGGCGTGCTGCCGGTGCTGAACCGCGGCGCGGTCGAACGCGCGATCCGCTTCGGCCTCGCGATCGGCTCGACCATCGCGCCGCGCAGCATCTTCGCGCGCAAGAATTATTTCTACCCCGATCTGCCGAAGGGCTATCAGATCAGCCAGTACGAGATTCCGGTCGTGCAGGGCGGCCAGATCACGATCCAGGTGCCCGCCAACGAAAAGGCCGGCAAGGACGCGTACGAAAAGACCGTCAACCTGACCCGCGCGCACCTCGAGGAAGATGCGGGCAAGTCGCTGCATGAAGACTTCGCCGGGATGACGGGGATCGACCTGAACCGAGCGGGCACGCCGCTGCTCGAGATCGTCACCGAGCCGGAAATGCGCAGCGCGGCCGAGGCCGTGGCCTACGCGAAGGCGCTGCACGGGCTCGTCGTGTGGCTCGGCATCTGCGACGGCAACATGCAGGAAGGCTCGTTCCGCTGCGACGCGAACGTGTCGGTGCGTCCGGTCGGCCAGGAGAAGTTCGGCACGCGCGCGGAAATCAAGAACCTGAACTCGTTCCGGTTCCTCGAGGAAGCGATCAATTTCGAAGTGCGTCGCCAGATCGAGCTGATCGAGGACGGCGGCGAAGTCGTCCAGGAAACGCGCCTCTACGATCCGGACAAGCGCGAGACGCGTTCGATGCGCAGCAAGGAAGACGCGCACGATTACCGCTACTTCCCCGACCCCGACCTGATGCCGCTCGTGATCGGCCAGGACTGGATCGAGCGCGTGCAGTCCGGGATGCCCGAGCTGCCGGCCGCGATGCAGCAGCGCTTCGCCGACGAATACGGCGTGTCCGCGTACGACGCGGGCGTGCTGACGTCGAGCAAGGCGATGGCCGCGTACTTCGAGGCCGTGGTCGCGAAGGCGGGCACCGCGAACGCGAAGATCGCCGCGAACTGGCTGATGGGCGACGTTTCGTCGCAGCTGAACCGCGATGGCATCGAGATCGACGCGATTCCGGTCTCGGCTGCGCAGCTCGCGCTCGTGTTGCAGCGCATCGCCGACGGCACGATCTCGAACAAGATCGCGAAGGAAATCTTCACGACGATCTGGGACGAGAAGGCCGACGACGAAGGGGCGGCCGACCGCATCATCGACGCGAAGGGGCTGAAGCAGATCTCCGACACCGGCGCGCTGGAAGCGATCATCGACGAAGTGCTCGCGGCGAACGCGAAGTCGGTCGAGGAATTCCGCGCGGGCAAGGAGAAGGCGTTCAACGCGCTGATCGGCCAGGCGATGAAGGCGACCAAGGGCAAGGCCAATCCGCAGCAGGTCAACGAACTGCTGAAGAAGAAGCTCGGCTGAGCATGACCGCGCGCCTGAACCGCGCATGACGACGGGCCGCCCCGATCCAGTTCGGGGCGGCCCGTTGCGTTTGGTGGATGCGTTATCGTATGCACCACAGCGTCCAACGGAGGAACGAATGGCGAAACAACCGTCGCTCGACGATTTCCGCGTGCCGTACTGCACGCGCGAGAAGGAAGCCGCAGCATTCAAGCTCGATGCGTTCGACCCGGCCGCGAAGCCGTTTTCGTCCGGTTCGAAGGACGACGACCGCGAACGGCTGTCGGCCGTGTCGACCGAGCTCGACGTGCAGCAGGAGCGCCTGCACACACAGCAGAAGAAGCGCGTGCTGCTCGTGCTGCAGGGGATGGACACCAGCGGCAAGGACGGCACCGTGCGCGCGGTGTTCCGCGAGGTCGATCCTCTTGGCCTGCGCGTCGTGCCGTTCAAGGCGCCCACGCCGATCGAGGCCGCGCACGACTTCCTGTGGCGCGTGCATGCGCAGGTGCCGGCCGCGGGCGAGCTCGCGATCTTCAACCGCAGCCACTATGAAGACGTGCTCGTGCCGCGCGTGCTCGACCTGATCGACGCGAAGGAATGCGAGCGCCGCTACCGGCAGATCCGCGATTTCGAGACGATGCTGGTCGAGAACGGCACGACGATCATCAAGTGTTTCCTGCACATCTCGAAGGACGAGCAGCGCGAGCGGCTGCAGGCGCGCATCGACGATCCGACCAAGCACTGGAAGTTCGACATCTCCGATCTCGACGCGCGCAAGCACTGGGACGCGTACCAGTCGGCCTACCGCGACGCGCTCGCCGCGACGTCGGCCGAGCATGCGCCGTGGTATGTGATCCCGGCGAACTCGAAGACGCACCGCAACGTGATGATCGCCGAGCTGCTGCTGCGCACGATGACCGACATGAAGCTGGAATTCCCGCCGCCGAAGCCCGAGCTCGAAGGCGTGAAGATCCGCTAAGCTGCACCCCTGAAAAACATCGAACTGAACGGAATCCGACATGATGCGAGTGATTACCGCCAACCTGAACGGCATCCGCTCCGCCGCGAAGAAGGGCTTCTTCGAGTGGCTCGGCGAACAGAACGCCGATTGCGTGTGCGTGCAGGAAATCAAGGTCTCGGCCGACGACCTGCCGGCCGAATTCGTCGAGCCGCACGGCTTCAAGAGCTATTTCCACCACGCCGAGAAGAAGGGCTACAGCGGCGCCGGCGTGTACAGCCGCCGCGAGCCCGATGACGTGATCATCGGCTTCGGCAGCAGCGAATTCGATTCCGAAGGGCGTTACGTCGAGGCGCGCTACGGCAAGCTGTCGGTCGTGTCGGTGTACGTGCCGTCCGGCTCGAGCGGCGAAGAGCGCCAGCAGGCGAAGTACCGCTTCATGGACGAGTTCATGCCGCACCTCGCCGCGCTGAAGAAGAAGCGCGAGGTGATCCTGTGCGGCGACGTGAACATCGTCCACAAGGAAATCGACATCAAGAACTGGAAGAGCAACCAGAAGAACTCGGGCTGCCTGCCGGAAGAGCGCGAATGGCTCACGAAGCTGTTCGACGATGTCGGCTATGTCGACGTGTTCCGCACGCTCGACCCGCGCGCCGAGCAGTACACGTGGTGGAGCAACCGCGGCCAGGCGTATGCGAAGAACGTCGGGTGGCGGATCGATTACCAGATCGCGACGCCGGGCGTGGCCGGCACCGCGAAAAGCACGTCGATCTTCAAGGACATCAAGTTCAGCGACCATGCGCCGCTGACGATCGACTACGACTACAAGAAGTGACGTCCCGCGCTGCGCCGCGCGCGTAGCAGCCGGATCGTCCGGCCGCCGGATGCAAAAACGGGCCGCATGTCGAACATGCGGCCCGTTTCTTTTGGGGCGGCGATCGTGCATGCCGCCCGGCGGCGCTCAATGCTTGATCGACGCCATGTCGATCACGAACCGGTACTTCACGTCGCTCTTCAGCATCCGCTCGTAGGCCGCGTTGATCTGCTGCATCGGAATCGTTTCGATATCCGACGTGATCCCGTGCTCCGCGCAGAAGTCGAGCATTTCCTGCGTTTCCGCGATCCCGCCGATCAGCGAGCCCGCGAGGCGGCGGCGCTTGAAGATCAGGTTGAACACCTGCGGCGACGGATGGTCGTGCTCCGGCGCGCCGACCAGCGTCATCGTGCCGTCGCGCTTCAGCAGGTGCAGGAACGGGTTCAGGTCGTGCTGCGCGGCGACCGTGTTCAGGATGAAGTCGAAGCTGTTCAGGTGCGCGTTCATCTGCGCTTCGTCCTTCGAGATCACGACTTCGTGTGCGCCGACCCGCTTGCCGTCCTCGATCTTCGACGGCGACGTCGTGAACAGCACGACGTGCGCACCCATCGCGCGCGCCAGCTTCACGCCCATGTGGCCGAGGCCGCCGAGCCCGACGATGCCGACCTTCTTGCCGGGGCCGACGTTCCACTGCCGCAGCGGCGAGTAGGTCGTGATCCCCGCGCACAGCAGCGGTGCGGCGCCGGCCGGGTCGAGCGTGTCGGGCACGCGCAGCACGAACGCCTCGTCGACGACGAGCTGCGTCGAATAGCCGCCGAACGTGATGTCGCCCGTCACGCGATCCTGGCCGTTGTAGGTGCCGACGAAGCCGTTCTCGCAATATTGCTCGAGGCCGTCGGCGCAGCTCGGGCAGGTGCGGCACGAATCGACGAGGCAGCCGACGCCGACCAGCTCGCCGACCTTGAAGCGCGAGACCTGCGGGCCGGTCGCGGTCACGCGGCCGACGATTTCATGGCCCGGCACGACCGGATAGATCGTGTTGCGCCATTCGTTGCGGGCCTGGTGCAGGTCCGAGTGGCAGACGCCGCAGTAGAGGACGTCGATCTGGACGTCGAGGTCGCGCAGCGCGCGACGCTGGAATTCGAACGGGGCGAGCGGCGACTGCGAATCGGTCGCCGCGTAGGCATAGGTAGTGCTCATGCGATGGGCTCCTTGTCCGGAAAGCATCCGGCGAAACAGACTGCCGTCGCATCATGTGGCGATGCGGCGAGGCAGGACGTCATCGTAAGGAGCGCGGCGCCGCAGCGAAATACACGAAGGTCTGGAAGATTTGCCTATTCCTCTCTAACTGCGCGCAAACGGCCGTCAAAACACGTTCAAGGTGCTACATTGCGAGCCAGATTCTCTTGCCGGACAGGACCACGCAGATGAGCTTCGAGCCCCTTTTCGCCGATACGGGCGACCGCGTGCAGCGCCGCATGGTCGAGCTGCATACGCGCCTCGCACCGAACGAGGGCGACACGCGTGCGGCGCTCGACGGCGTGCGCTTCATCCGCGTGAGCCGGCCGGGGCCGCGCATGCCCGTGTTGTACGAGCCGAGCATCGTCGTCGTGTGCCAGGGGCGCAAGCTCGGCTATCTCGGCGAGCGCTCGTTCGTGTACGACGCGCAGCAATATCTCGTGCTGTCGGTGCCGCTGCCGTTCGAATGCGAGACCTTCGCGAGCCAGGACGAGCCGTTTCTCGCGATCTCGATCCGCGTCGATCTCGCGGTGATCGCCGAGCTCGCGATCCTGCTCGACGAGACGCTCGGAGTGCCCATCAGCGAGCCGCTCGGCGTGGATTCGACGCCGCTCGACGCGCCGCTGGCCGATGCGGTCGTGCGGTTGCTCGAAGCGCTCGCGTCGCCGCACGACACGCGTGTGCTGGGCCCCGCGATCATGCGCGAGATCGCGTATCGGGTGCTGACGGGCGAACAGGGCGACGCGATCCGCGCGGCGCTCGTCCAGCAGCATCACTTCGGCCGCATCGCGAAGGCGTTGCGGCGCATTCACGCCGACCTGAGGACCGACCTCGACGTCGAGACGCTCGCGCGCGAGGCCGGCATGAGTCTCGCGGTGTTCCATGCGCAGTTCAAGCACGTGACGGCAACCTCGCCGATGCAGTACGTGAAGACCGCGCGGCTGCACCAGGCGCGGCTGATGATGGTGCAGGACGGGGTGGGCGCCGGCGCGGCGGCCGCGCGCGTCGGCTATGCGAGCGCGTCGCAGTTCAGCCGTGAGTTCAAGCGGCTGTTCGGCCGCAGTCCGGGTGACGAGGTGCGCTGGATGCGCGAAAGCGGAAGCCGGCCGGTTGGCGATCGGGCGGCGATCGACCTGACGACCTGAGCGAACGGCGGCGCGCAGCGGAGGTGCCACGCGTGGGGAAGCGGTGTGCAGCGCTGCCGCGTGCTCAGCGCCGCACGACCTTGCGACGCTGCGCGCTGATGCCCGCGTAATCGGGCAGCGTGTCGACGCGCTTGCCCACCGCCTTCGCGTACAGCGGCATGAGATCCGGCAGGCGGTTCAGCAGATCCTGGCGGCGGGCGGTGCTGTACGGGTGCGTGTAGATGAAGCCCGTCGCCTTGTTCCCGCGGGTTGCGACCGCGAGCTTGTCCCACAGCGTGATCGCCGCGCGGGGATCGAAGCCCGCGCGCGCGGCGATGTCGCCGCCGATCACGTCGGCTTCGGTCTCGTCGGTTGCGTTGTAGTGGAGCGCCTGCAGGCGATCGCCGAGGTTCAGGGCCTGCGGCAGCGGCTCGCCGACGCCGAACAGCGGCGGCAGCGCAGCCGCGCGCAGCGACGTCTGCGAGGTCGCGCTGAAGTTGCTGCGCGCGTGTTCGCGCAGCGCATGCGCGATGCCGTGCGCGAGCAGCACGCCGAGCTCGTCGTCGTTCAGGCGGACACGGTCGAGCAGGCCGCCGTACACGAGCACCTTGCCGCCCGGCAGGCAGGTCAGGCGAATGTCGCGCGAGCGGATCGCGTTGACGTCCCACGCCCAGTTCTTTACGCGGTCGTTCCATTTCACCGAATACGGCGCGAGCTTCGCGACGATCGCGCGCAGGCGCTTCACGCGCGGCTGGTTCGCCGGCAGCAGGCGATTGCTGTCGGCGGCCGCCTGCACGATCTGCGCGTATTCGTTCGCCGTGAGCTGCTCGAGCAGCGGTGACGGAATCAGCGTGCGGAAGGCAATGGCGTCGCCGTAACGGACCTGCTGCGGCGTCTGCGCATAAGCCTTCGTCGACGCGGCGCCGCCGGTCGGTTGCGCGGGTTCGGCGGCGGCCGGCTGGGCGGGGGCGGCGGGAGCCG
>NZ_JAAGPE010000255.1:0-13776 GCF_017104605.1 Burkholderia sp. Ac-20384
GATCTGGCAAGCCGGCGTATCGTCGGCTGGTCGATGTCGGAGCGAATCAACGCGGATCTGGTCTGCCAAGCATTACGCCGTGCGTACTGGCAACGCAAACCCGGGCCCGGATTACTGCTGCATTCGGTCGAATACGAAACCGTACGCGCTGCTGCATGACATGCTGTACGTGAAAACGAGGCAGGGTCACGCCAATCAAGTCGACGCCTACCGCTATTTGATCGCTTTGTTCAAGGCATCGCCTCTTGCGCGTAGCGTCGACGCCTACGAGGCGTTGCTGCCCTGGACGCTGAACAAGTGCGAGGTCGACGCAGCAATCTGATTCACGTCAGCACGCAAGACATGGTTGAAAGACCGCTTACGAGCGACTTCGGTGAATTCGCCCGCAACGCGCCGTACTTTTCCGGGGCGCTGATTCTTCTGGTTGGTTGTTTCATCGGCTCCGAAGGCATCGCCGCCTTGACCTGATTGGTTCTCGCGGGGCTCGCCGGTGATCGAGCCCTGCGTCATGTCCTGGGCGAACATCAGGCGCTTTTCAGCCTTGTCGGTGTAGCCGTGATTGCAGGTGCATGCGCCCGCTTTGTGGTGTCAGTCGACGGAGTGTCCGATCGAGAACTGACCTTGTCCGGACTTCTCTTCACGTAGGCGTGCCCCGTCTTCTCGAACGTTTTGTCAGGGTACGGATTTGTCCTGTCCAGCTCAAGCAGCTTCAAGACGAGGATGCCCAACTGAAGAAGGTGGTCGCGGAGCTGACGTTGGACAAGGCGATTCTGATCGACGTATTGATAATAAAGTGGTGAAGTCCTCGCCGAGGCGGCACGTCGTGGATTATCTAAAGTCCGCCGATGGAGTAGCAGAGCGGCGTGCCTGCCGCCTGGGGGCCATATCGCGCTCGGTGTACCAGTATCGATGCCACCGCGACCCGCAGACTGCAATCCGGCCGCTTGTCAATTTCTTGTCACGATGGCTATAGCACGATACGCTAACGCCATCGGTTTGGCCTGACTGCTGCGCACCAATACTTTGTTTGACTGATATTTAAGCGAATTTCTCGACATATGTAATGCGCTTGAAACGCATATATATGGTTCCGGTAAGAATTTGACAAAGGATGCTGACGCGATGGTTGCCTCCCTCCGCCTCGACGGCCATTTTTACAATCTATTGTCAGACAATTACTATAGATTTGTCGGAGAACCACTGGTCGATAGCAGCATCGCTCGAGTCGACGCTGTGCGCTGGCTTTACGAAGACGCGCCTTTTTGTGTCCTTGTCCATAACTCCGATGCCGACCCGAAGTTTATTTACGCCAACCGGACGGCCCAACATTGCTTTGAAAGTGACTGGGATCGCATGACCTCGTTACCATCACGTTTATCAGCGGAACATCCGAACCGAAGCGAGCGAGAAAGGCTCTTGGAATCGGTGCGTCTCTACGGATTCGCGAAGGGATATCGAGGATTGCGAATTTCGTCGTCGGGACGGCGATTCTGGATTAGCGATGTCACTGTTTGGAACTTGATCGATAGCAATGGGGTTTTCCACGGGCAGGCCGCAACTTATTACAACTGGGAGGACGCTTGACGTCATTTTATCCATTATGAAAGTTACGCGATTTTCATTTTTATCGGAATGATATTAAAAACTATCTGCCCTTGTTAAAAGAGTGGCGTTTCCTGGGGATCTTATGAACTACGAATTCCGCCAACTTGAAGAATCGTCGTCACGAGTATCTGAGCCGGAGGGTTACACGGGAAACCATTTGGTGCTAGATTTTCTGCGTCACCACGATGTGAAGCTTTGTTCTGGGGTCACCGGGGGCGGCGTCATCCACTTCTTGCAGCATCTCGCTGCTATGGACGAGATTGACGCCGCGCCGCCGCGGTTCTTTTCCGTTCAAGAATATATTGCTGGTTTCGTGCCTCTAGGAGCCTATCTCGGTGGGAATCAGTTGGCGGCCTGCATCGCCACTACAGGGGCTGCCACCAAATTGCTGATGTGTGGTTTGAGCGATGCCAAGCTACATCATATTCCGGCCATCTTTCTAGTCCCCGTATCTCCTACCCGCCATCACACGCTGGCCCCTTTGCAAGATACAACCGAGCATGGGAGCAACATTGCGGCGCAGCTGAGCGCCGAAATGCCAGACGGAGTCTTTATTCTCGACGATACGGCCACACTAGTCGCTCGATTGAACGAGGCGGCATGCCGATTACGGCAGCGTGAACCGGTTGTGCTGGTTTTGGAGCCCGATACCATGCGCGCTAAAATTCGCTGCGTCATTAGCCAAAACTGGATAAATGGTATTGCTGAGTGCGACAATCCATCGAAGTTGGATGCGTTCGTTGATGGATTCCGGCAGGCGTGCGTTGGCCGCCGGGTCACACTATTAATTGGTGAAGAACTAAGACATGTGCAGGGAGCGGCTTCCGCGATTACGACGATCAGTCGCACACTAAGGGCGGCGGTTGTTTGGACCATCAACGGTGCGAACAGCATCGAACGTAGCAACCCACAGGGATACGGGTATCTCGGCTTTGGTGGCAATGATCTAGCTCAAGCTCACTGGGCCTCAATCAGTAAAGATGATATATTATTGGTGATTGGAGCGAGTCCTGATGAATATACTCTAAATCTAAAAGAATTTCCAGCTGGCCATACATTCTACCTTACCGATTCGGATCGAGGATATTCTCAGCAAGACGGCAACTATCGACATCGGTCACGGTACGCATATACGCATTGCATTTCGTCATTGGATCGAGCGATGTCCGCTCTACACAACGCCCTAGTTCTCGATCCGCCACTTACGAAGCCTGTTCCTCCTGCTCCTTCGTCACTCAACAATCGCGTACTTCCTTTGCCGCGTCCTGGGTACGTCGATCTAGCAAAACTCTTTACTCTGCTTGATAAATATTGGCGTCCTGGCACAATTGGTTTCGATGATATATGTTTGGCGTATAAAGATCGTCAGTACGTCACGCAACGCCCCAATCCCCATGCAAATTTTTTTTCGCTTTACCGTGGCTCTGCGATGGGAGGAGCGTTTGGTCTCGCGATTGGTGCGAAGCTTGCCAATCCTCAATGCGACGTCGTTTGTCTATCGGGCGACGGGTGTTTTCGACTGTATGCCGGCGCCCTCGCGGAAGCGGCTACTCTTGGCTTGCTTTTGCTACTTTTCGATAATGGGAATTTGGGAATTGTGGAACAAGGACTTCCGTTTATTTTGCCGAATGTACCAGTGAGTCGCCGCCACAGTGCACTCACACAAATTGATTATGTATCAGTCGCTCGGGCATGCGGTTGGTCCGCGGATTCGCTCGAGTCAGATCTTTCCAATCTTCCGCAGATTTTGCTGGATTATCATCAAAATATAAAGCGGTCGAAGCTAGTTCGAATTCCGGTAGATACAGAGCAAGTTATCGGGAAAAACCCCAGGGCGAGTAATCTATAGATTTCACCGCGCCGCCAGACGAACTGGACATGGATGTCTTGCCCTAGAAAGCCGATGGTCGATCCCAATTGATCGGGTGGGTTTGTCGGGTAATCGATAGAGCGGGGCGCGTCGGCCAGGTCTGCGGGTGCCCGACGCCTGGCGTCAGTCCGAGAGAAGCGCCGGTTACGCTGATCCGGCGACGCTGCCATTTAAAGCGTCCGATTTCACTGCACGACGAAGGGGCCGCCCTTTCTGTTCCTAAGCACCGCTTGCGCGGAGGGGCGGCAACTCGAGACGGATTAAGTACCCGTCAGGGCGTAAGTGCGATCGTTTGCATTTACCGATTCGTGCCGATTAGGTCGGTCACCTCTCCTGCTGCCTTCTTCGCTATCTCGCCCTGTCGAAACCAGGTCACCCCCACCATATGGCGGCTCGCCGAAACACCATATGGTGGAGGTGGCGGGAATCGAACCCGCGTCCAGAACGCCTTTACGTCGAAGGGATTACAGCAATATCTGCCTTTCGGCAGTGAGAGGTAGTGTGTCTTCTATTTCGCGTCGACTCCTGCGCTAATGCGAAAAATCATCTTGGGATGCGAACGCGCTCCCGACGAATGGACATGCATAGCCCGTCTTACGACTGCTTCGCCAAGCGAGACACTGCCTCGCCCGGTCGAGGTATTGAGTGATTGGCCACGGTAACCTCAACGCATTTAGGGAGTCGACAATGGGAAACTTTGCAGCAAAGGGGTAAGCGAAGCCGCTGCCGCGCACGATATCGTTCTTGCGCAGCCTCCGCGGATGAACAGCCGCAAGTGCAGGCAGTCCCGCACCGGAGCCGGTTTGCGCACCCACAACTCTCTGCCTTGGCAGCCGCACCGGGGGCGCACACGGCCTCACCCGCGCCGCGAATCGCCTCCCTCGCATCAGGCGGATTTGCCGGCACCCCGTATTGCGGCACCGGTGTCGCCCGTCGCGGAATCGTCCGCGATTGAGCCAATGCGTCCGAATTTGCCGTACGATATGCTGGCTAGGATTGGAGAATTTCTCGACCCTTGCGAGGCATTTACGCTGGCGCACATCAGCCAGGCGCTGCGGCACATTGCCCGCGGACAGTCACTGGTCCATCTCGCCGAAAAGTTGCACGCCATTGCATTGAATCGGAGACAGGCAATCTGCGACCATCTACTGGATACCATTCCAGACCTACCGGAAAGCAAGAAACACACGCTGCTCGGCCAGTTGGCCCGACAATTCGACCAGATTCCTCGCGGGCCTGCTCGCAGTCGGTCCGCTGCACGCCGGTGGCACGAGTCGCTCCAGCTGCCCGATGCCCATCGCGCCGATGTACTCACTCATCTCAAAATTGACTGGTTTCGAAACACGGATTACCTGGAAAAATTTCAAGAATTAGTCGAGAGCGCCGCTCCGCTGTATCAGAATCATCAGGTACCGGAATACGATCATTTGTACCGCACGCACGACCCATACGACGCAGAGACGGCCTCTAAAAGGACACCACTTTGGGCTGCGAGAGCACAGACATACTTGCTGCCAGTCCAGCAGCGGGCTCCGATGCGGGAACGCATCCGCCAGTTGGAAGGTGACACACTGGACTTGGTAGAACAACTGTTCCCCAGGCCCACGGACGATTCTGACGACAATTTGGATAGCTACCGATATGCGCTCACGTTGTTGAGGAACGGGTTCAACCCACACGAGGCCAGCTATCTCGCGGGACTCAACGATCCCTCCGTACTGTCGAGCATTTATCGCCAGTTTGCCCCGTCATCGTGGAGAGCGCAGAACAACGTGCTGACGCTGAGCGATTTCGTAAAGGCACATCGGGACGGCCGCGTACCGCAATGACGGATCACGATCAATACGGTGTTGACCGGGCAACAAGCCTGTCAATCGTTTGTCGAAGATCCACAGTCGCCTAAGCAACTCCGAGCACTACGGTCCTGTTTTGCAAGCCCTGAATAGCTGATGACACTGGACTGGTAATGGACATGTTGGAAATCTTGCTAAAAAAGCAGTACATCGTGACTGACCTCTCTTTTGGGTTAGGTGAGCGCGGACTCCATAGTGGCCAGCAGTCTCGTACTGCATAACCAGTCCGGATACATAGACGCAAACGATGTTCTATCGAAACGGCAGCCCAGAGGCTCGCGAAATCGGGGTGAACCAAGCATTTTTTATTTCGTAATATATACAAATAAAATAACGAACCCTGTAAGGGCTCGACACGCACCCGCCACTTCTATTGAATCTCCGAACGTCGACAAGCCGACATGAAGTCGCGCCCAGCACCACAACCTCGACGTCGAGACAACCTGACAGCCGCCTCGAAGGAATGACGCCACTCGCTTCACGGCCGTCGTCCCGACGTCACTCCGTATCTGAATTGAGCCAATTCCGGACCGGTCCGACCCACAACGACGAATTCCGGACAGCTTAGATCAACGCATCGACATAATCCATGACACGACTTCTCGCAGTGGAAGAAAGGGGAAATCCTACCTGCCGAGCAGGCTGGGTGAGCCAGCTTCGTCAAATGCCCTGATCCTTGTCAAGGAGTTCGAGTCCCCGGATGATTTGCGGAGGAACATCTTGCATTGAGTCGACTGGCCGAGTTCTTGGCATCATTCAAGGCTCCGCCTATACAGTCGTCAAGATGTTCCATAAGGGTGACAAGCAAAAAATACTGGGCCCTGAGTCCGCCCGCGGGTTGCACGGAAGCCAGCTTTACGAACATGAAACCTGTGAGCATCGGAGCATGAACAAGCAACTGCATTCGCTAACGCCTTCCGAACACTTCATGCATTCGTAGAAGAGACGCCGGGACGGAATTGACGACTTCGCGATGAAATTTGTTATCTGGCAAGCAGATAATCAACTAATTTCCCTCTATCCATTTTGATGCCATTGCTCGTATTTAAATGATGCCCCCGTCGGCGGCCTGTCACCGCGTACAAAGGGGCTCTTGCTGAGACTATTGCAGCGCGAGATTCGCCTCCTTTTCGAGCCACTCCATGACCGGAGCAGCGACTTCGCCGGACACACCTTGATCCCAAAAACGCGACGCAACCAGCACATCGACGTCGAGCCCTTCGATGGAATGTTTTGCCATCACCGCGCCAATTTGCATACGCTTGGCTCGGTCTACAATGCTCCATACCCTGGTTTGACCCGCGTTGCACTGCAGTTCAATGCCAAACGCCTCCCGCAACGCCCCGTCTGTCGACTTGTCCTCCATCCAGTCGACTCGCGAAGCCAAGGCCTCATCCTGAAGAAGAGCGGCCAACAGGCTCCGCGCGCTGGAACCCGATAACGCCACCACCTGGAAGCGGTCCGTTTCAAATATCTGCAGCGGTGACGAAAGCCACTGAAAGACCGGCGATTGATCGATTTTCGTATACATATAGATAACCTAATTTTCCACCGAAAAGCCACCCAAACCTTGCGAACCATGCATTTCAGTGATGAAGCGCCGTGGCCGCAATGCCCACTCGTCCAACAGGAATAGCCACACCCGCCACAGTCGCAATCCCGCGAACGATCGTATCAACCTGATAGCGAAGAATGGCCTTCTTGCGGTTACGATCGCCTTCTAGCTTATCGGACAGGGAAATGATCGCGTCCGCCATAGCGGCCTTGAATGCCGGGAGCGTGCGGCGCCCGCGCGCGACCAGCATGATTTCCTGTTGCATTTTTTCCTGAAATTGTGGAAGAACATTGTCGAGGTAACGGCTTTTCTTGCCATGGTACGGAACGCGGGTGAGGCCCCAGTTGTTGTCGCGCGACTCGATCAAGTGATCGTTCTCCGCCATGACGGCCTCGGCCTTTTCCCTGATGTCACGGGCGCGTTGCTCGAACGTCTCCCATTGCTGCGAGAACCCGTTGTAGGGTACGAGTACCTTGCGGTGACCAGCGGTGTCTCCGGGTTTAGCATCGCGTGGCCTGACCGTTATTTCGCCATACCCAAGGTTCACGTTGCCGGCCCAGTCAAACTCCGTCCATACAGTGCCAAGCCCCTCGTGCGCTTTGGTTTCGATCAGATAGATGTTCTTCGTCTCCTTCTCACCTTCGACCCCAGGAATCTCGATTTGTCGCAGTCCCGCATGCTCCCAACCTCTAACGGGAACCGCCCTGTTGCCATCGTATGGTGACACGACTGGCGCGTAATTCTCTGGAATGACACTCAGCTTCGGCGGCTTTTCCAATTCTTTCGCTGGCGTCTCACCGCTGACGAACACCGCGGCACGTAGCTTGGGTGCCGCGGCGGGCGATTTGGCGCCGACCACAAATTTTCCAAACAACTGGGCGACCGCCTTGTGATTCACGTCCGGGCGCGCCAGCGTATCGATCGCGGCCGCTGCGGCAAGCATTTGCGTTCGTTGCTTCAGCGGGTCTGCCGGGTAACTGCCGGAGGAACTAGCGACCTGTGCATAGACGACCTGCGTCGCGTGCAAATCCTCGTCCTCCACCGGAAGAAAATTGTCGTAATTCGTGGCAAACAGATGGGCAGCCACCATCGCATCGCTCTCGGACGCCCCACCAAGCAGCGCAATGTGCGCCGTTGCGGCCGCCAACCTGGAACGCTCTTCGTCGCCGGGTTTGCGGAACGTCTCGCATGCCGCGCGCGCCGCGATCTGTGCGATGTTCCACTCTTCGGGCGCGGCCTTGTTGGCGGCGACAAGCGCACGCACGCCTGCGGCGAGGCGCTGCTTCCGCGCCCCTAACGCGGCGACCTTCTTGTCATTCTCCGCATTCGTCAATGCTGTCGATGCTATACCAAATGCCGCTAGCGCCGGTCGCGACCTATTGCTGGCCAGATTCATCTCGGCCTTGACGACAGCCGAATGTCGCCTGCTGGTTTCCGCGGCTACCAGTTTCTGGACTTCGAGTTCAGTCACCGCTACGCTCTGTTCAGCCCGCTGAAAGCCCACCTCAGCCGCTTCAACGGCCTTGCTCAGTTCCACCATGTGCCTCTGGGCAATATTGTCCGCGAGTGTAGCGAGTTGATTTTGCTTATAGCCCTTGTCGACGAACAATTGACGAGCTGCGCCCGTGATCCCGCTAATATCCGGGCCGAAGGCACCGCGATCCATGGCGAGAAGCCGCTCCTTCATGTCCGCAAAGCGGGTCGTGGCGTCCTGATAAGTCCGTCTGAGTGCATGAAACTGGCGAACCACGCTGGCGTCTGGCGACATCAATTCCGGCGTCGGCCGGCGGCGCACTTCCCCCGTCATACTTTCCTCATCGGTGTGCTCTGCCGCGATCGCTCGCGCCATCTCGACGACGCACCCGGCAGTCTCTGTTGCGACCTCCGTCGACAACCCAGCACGATGCAGGATACCCGCGCTCGCGCCAGCCACCGTGTAAGCGGTGACTTCCGCCTTATCGTCCTCAACGATACCCGCGTCATACGTCAGTTCCTTCGCAAGCGCGATCGCGTTTTCGACCGACGCCCCCGCACGAAACGCGTTGATGGCGGCATCGTTCGCGGCCCCGCCGCTGGCCATGCCGACACGTAGCGAATTTTGCGCCATCATCGGGTCCGCGTCTGCCATGTCGACTGGCAGCGACACAGGCATGACCCAGTTGAGTTCGACATCGACCGCACGATATCGATCGCGGTCTGGTGTCGCGCCGCGAACGTACTCGAACATCACGGGCTGGCTGTGTTTGGCAAACTTTGCATGTTCCATCATCGGAGCTACGCAGAATTCGCGATTCACAATAGAGTGGAAGCCTGCTCTGAAGCCATCCTTCGCAATATTTTCGAACGCGGTCGCTGGCAGCCAGTCTTTCGTCGGATCCCCGGATGGAGGCATGTGCATAATGCCCCACATGCCGTTCTTTTTTTGTAGAGCTGGATTGGCCTATCCGGCCTCAGATTTCTGTCGAGTGGAAAGAATGCCTGGCGCGACATGTGCGGATCTCCTGGCAGGAAACTGCGCTCGGCAATCACCTTGATGCTCCGCTTCTCCCCCGACCCGCCTCCGTCCAGCTCGATCGTTCCAGAGAAGAACGTCCTGTTCCCAAAATTGATCTTGGTCCGCCCGTTCCGCGTCGAAGTGAGGTGCACGATCGGCTGCAGCATGCGTCTGCTGATATGAAGCGCCATCGCGGCCGCATTGACCATCGTCCGCCCCATGCCAATTTTCGGGCCAGGCAAATCAGCGAGACGCCGTCCCGGCGTTGCTGGCGCGCTGCCGATCGCGCCCACAGCACCACACTTTGGTCGTGTGATGCTGGCCAACGCCTGCGTGAGCACGTCGCTTCGCGGCGCAGATGGCGCATTCACATCTGGTGGAGCATCCCCCCCGGCCGCCGCATGAGCGGGAGCAGAAGCCCCCGCCCTCACGAGTCGCGTTGTGCTGAACAAGGATCTGATCGGTTGCATTTTTCGCTCAACGAATAGCTATGAAGTTCCGAATGCTCGGGAGAACCATGCGTCCCAAGCTCGTCTGTACGCCTCCGCTCGCATAGTGAATCGCGTAGTCGAACATCTTCTGGCCGAATGCGAAGTAAGCGTCCGAAATGAGAAGGCGACCCACGATACGCTGCGCCGCAAACCCAGCGGCTCCGAAGGTCACGCACATGAATTTCGTCCACCGCCCAAGCGGACCCTAGCGTTTCAGCCACGCCCATCTCTGCAATGGAGGCCCGTACACCGACGCAATCAACACATAGTCGGCTTTGAGCACGACCTGCTCCGTCGGGTCGCTGGGCCCGATTGAACGTAACAAAGCGTCACAAAAGCAAGCGGAATGCGATGGGCGATGAAACTATGCGTGAACAGCAACACGTCGCACCTCTCCCACAAATACTTGCGCCAGGAGCATGCCATGTTCTCGACCGTCTACTTCGTCGCATCCGCCGCCCTTGCATCGGGCGATACTAATCCGAACATCGTATCGAAGATCCTCGACGGTCATATCATCGGCGCGTCGCATGCGACGGCACTCCTTGCCGATGCCGACGGCCCTCAAGGTCTCCTGTCGCACGAAAATCTTCAGATTCACGGTGATCTCGAACTCGCGCTCGGCCGCCAGGAAGAGGCGGAGGAAACCTATCGCCGTGCTCTGAAGGCGATCCGACAGGATCGCGACGGTCTGCGCATCGCGTCGTGCCGCAACACCGGCTGGCAAGCCTTTTTCCGCAATCAGTTCAACGTCGCGGCGATTTGTTTCAAGCGGATCGGCGAGGATAAATCCGCTTCATCGCTCCAGCGTCTCGACAGCCTCGTCGGCGCGACGCTGGTGTCGTTCCACCTTGGCCAGGTGCGCGCGGCGTGCGGCCGGCTCGCGAAGCTTACGGCACTCGCGGCCCAGCACGACGATCGCCGCTGGACCTATCTGGTCGGAGCGATGCGCCGTGACCTGTTCGCCCAACGCGACCTGCATAGCGCCGAGCGCCTCGACGATCATATTTACTGGCGGTCGGTACTGGCCGAGTTTGACTGCTCCGAAGCGCCGGGGGATGCTGGCGAGCCCGGTGGCATCGAGGTGCCACTGCTGGCAGCACGCCTGTCGCACCTGCGTCAACTGATTCTGGTTGCCGAAGGGCGCATGAACAGCACCGATGGACTGAACGCGCATCTGGACTGGAGCCGCAAGACCGGCCTGGCCGACTACCATCGCAGTCTTTGCCTTGAGATCACGCTCGCGGCGATTGCCGGCCAAGCACGGCCACTCGCTGAAGCGATGCTCGAAACGTCTGGTGCGTCCGGATCGAAAGGTGCGCAGCACGCACGCTGGTACCTCGATTATCTGTATTGCCGCGCAAAGGTCATGCAGCAGCAGATGCGTATCCAGGAATATTCGCAGTACTACAGCCGCTATGCACTCGCTTCCATCCAACACGTTCGTACCGACAATCAATCGATGTCGGTCGAACCGACCGATTCAACACAGGTGGTCCGCTCCGACGATATCAGCGCACGACTGCCCGCCAAGTATCGCCGCGCGTACCGCTATTTGATGGACAACCTGAACCAGAAGGATTTGTCGGTACGCGAGGTAGCATCGCAAATTGGCGTAACTGAACGCGCGATGCAGGTGGCATTCAAGAATCACCTGGGTCTCTCGCCCAGCGAACTGATCCGTCGCCAGCGGATGGAGCGGATTCGCGACGATCTCCTCGACAACGGGCAGTCGACTTCCCGCGTGCTGGAGGTCGCGAACAAGTGGGGGGTTCGACATCGATCGACGTTGATCAACAGCTACCGCCGCGTCTTCGAGGAAGCGCCATCGCAAACGATTGAGCGATAGGCGCTACCAGATGATTTGCATCGACGCCTCGTGGCGATACGCGGCGCGGCCGAGCCTGCCATCCGGAGTATCGGATCTTCGTCTGCTTGCGTGGCCGCGCACCTCGCCTTCAACACTCGCTCAGAATTGATCAATGTCGCAAGTATTTCGCAAGCTGAAGCTTGCACTCTGCTGGGTGCCGCTTTTCATCGGATCGTCCAGTGCCTCGGCCGCCTCGGACTGCTTTACCGCAGCCGCCATTTACCAGCATGTGAGTCCGGGAATTCTCAGGGCGATCGCGTGGCAAGAATCGCATGGCAACGCCACCGCCGTTCATCGCAACACCAATGGATCGACCGATTACGGAATAATGCAGATTAATTCGGTTCATTTACCGACGCTCGCCCGGTATGGCGTGTCGCAACAGGACCTGATGAATCCGTGCTCGAGCATCTACGTTGCGGCCTGGCGGTTGCACAAGATGATGATCAAATACGGAAATACATGGGCGGCGGTCGGCGCGTATCATTCGGAGACGCCTGCCGAACGCGATCGTTATGCGCGATCGATCGAATCGATCCTGTCGCGCGCGCTGGATCATTCGCCCTGGATGGACGAGTGAGCGGAGCATTTGCGAAAACCGGGGCATGGCCTCGCTCATTGTGGCGCCGTGCTCCAAGCATAATCGTCGCGCCTATGCGCGCTGCGCTCATCCGCCCCCGCTGGTACTCGTCTCGACTTCTGCCTGACGCTCCATCGATAGCGTCAAGCAAATTGCACGTGCGTGGGTTTGCTTTGCCGCCATCTTGCTTCCTGACCGAGTCCCTACGCGCCGACCTATTCTTGTTGCAAAGACTAGCGCGCATCGCTTCGCGTATTCACCGCCGATTTCGCACACTGCGCGTCGCCGCGCACGTTCCACCTTATAGTCAATGACGCGTGATGCTGTCGGCTCTATCCCTCAACCGAAACATTGCGATATGGAGATCCGCATGTCTTCAACAGCTATTCAGGGGATTGGATCCCCTTACATGACCGGTGTCGTCGGGTATGGTTCGACAGACAACAACAGCCAACTGGAGCAATTCCTCGAGATCCTGATCGATGAATTGAAGCAAATCCTCAGCCAGCTGAACGCCAACTCGAACGATAATTCCAGCGGTCCCGGCGGCGTCGCCTCCGCGTCGCCCGGCGGATCGTCGTCGTCCGCGTATCCGAGCTCCGCTCAGCCGGCTTATACGACATCAGCACCCGCCGGCTATTCGCCTTCGAGCCTACCTCCATCCTATTCCGCCTCTGCGCCATCCGGGGGCGGCAGCACCGCGGGCGCCGGGCCGTCCACATCGAGCGGCGCGGCCAGCGCCGGGCCGTCCGTATCGAGCAGCGATCCTGCAACGGCAATTGCACAGAATCTCAAGGATAACTTTGGCTTGACCCCGTCTCAAATTGCAGGGGTTCTCGGGAACCTGCAGCAGGAAAGTGGCCTGCAAGGCAACATCAACCAGGGCGGTGAAACAGGCTCGCCATCGAACAATTCCGCCGATGACAATGCACATGGCTGGGGGCTCGCGCAATGGGGCGACACACGGAAAGACGGAGAAATCGCCTATGCGAATCAGCATGGCCTCGACCCCGGTAGTCTATCAGCCAACCTCGGGTTCATGGACCATGAGCTGAGGACTACATATAGCCAGACGGTCACCGATCTCAAGGCAACCTCGTCGCCCAATGAGGCGGCGCTGGTATGGGACAAGGATTACGAGCAGGCGACCGCTCCGAACATGGATCAGCGGTACAAATATGCGCAGGATTTCGCGTCCAAGGGGTTTTGAAGGGCCCATGCAGTATGAAACAAGGCGGGCGTACAGGGTGGGCCTGAGCTGGCCCGCCCTGACTGGGCCCACATGGGTTCTGCCAGAAGTTCCTGCAAAGGCAATACGTGGATTTTCACGAGCCTGTCAGTAATTTCGTGTTCAAGGCATATGATGCTGCGAAGGAGGATGTATGCCTCGCAAACCGAAAGCCAAACCGGTAGACCTGCCGGCCATTCCCGCCGAGTTGCTTGAGCAATTCGGCAACG
>NZ_JAAGPE010000023.1:0-236 GCF_017104605.1 Burkholderia sp. Ac-20384
GGGTTGGTCGGCGGACGCGGCGACACATGCGTCGGGGCATGGTAGGACTGGGTGGCGCGCGCTGCCGCGGTGCGGGTCTGCAACCCGAACGTCGAGAGACAGGCGAGTGCAGGCGACGGTGGGTAGGCGAACACCGAGGGTCCGGGGACGATGCCGGGCTCGTGCTGGTGACGAAGCACGGTGAACTGACGGTACAGCCCATCGGGCAGCCCGTGCGTAACGAGGGTTTTTTTTTT